>NZ_JBEOYI010000008.1:292896-357879 GCF_040297005.1 Streptomyces sp. NPDC001904
CGTTCGCGACGACCGTCGGGACAACGACCGCCGTGACGACCGTGGTGGCCGTTCCTTCGAGCGTCGTGACAACGACCGTGGCGGCTTCCGCCGCGACGACCGCCCCTCCGGCGGTCACCGGGGCAGCGACCGCCCGTTCAACCGCGACCGCCGCGACGACCGCCCGTCCAGCGGCCACCGTCCCTACGGCCGCCGTGACGACCGCGCCGGTTCCGGCTCCGGTTCGTCCTTCGGCCGCCGCGACGACAAGCCGCGCTGGAAGCGCAACGGCTGAAAGTGAGCGCTGATCGCTGATCGGCTCCGCTGCACCGAAGCGGGCCCACTCCTCGGAGTGGGCCCGCTTTGTCGTGCTCACGCTGCTAGGCTCCGGGGGCCCGTGCATCGGGCAATCACTTCTGTTCCGAGGGGCCCCACACCCTCCGAAGTTCTGGAGACGCGCCGTGCCGCGGTGCCGCGCGCTCGTTTCGGGGAGGGCCCATGAAGGGCGTAGAGAAGAGACCGGCGCGTACGCGCGCGCTCGCGGCCGGTGCCGTGGTCGCCATGGCCGGTACGTTGCTGCTGCCCGCCGGGGCTCCGGCCGCCGCCGACGACGGGCCCGCCGAGTCGGTGATCGCCGCGCAGCCCCGCTTCCTGCCGCGGTCCGAGGTGCTGTACACCGCGGGCGAGACCGGGTACCTCCACATGCAGGAAGGCACCAGCGGCGTTCAGTGGAGCGACGGCGCCTCCGACGCCGCCCGGGCGGTGGCCAACGGCACGCTCAACACCGGGCTCGGGGCGATCCGGGCCGCCTCGCCCTCCCGCGCGGTGACCGTCACCGACCTCGGCAGCGGGGACAAGACCTCGTTCACCGTGCCGACCGGGCAGAGCTGGTACAACACGTACAACGAGTCCGTCCTGATGACCGTGGTGAACGACACGGTCAAGGGCGTCACGACCGCGGTGCACCTGATCGCGGTGGACGGCACCGACCAGGCGACCCCGCTGCCCGCGGGGCTGACCATCACCGGTCTGGCCGCCCAGGACCGGCACGGCGCGGTGCTGCGGTTCCACGCCGCCGACGGCACGCACTTCTACGCCGTCGACTACTCCTCCGGCGCCGTCACCGAGGTCTTCGCCTCGCTCGCCCGGAGCGAACTGCCCACCACCTTCGCCCTGTCGAAGGACACGGTGCTCGGCTACCAGCCCTCCGGACTCACCGCGTTCACCACCGAGCGCGGCCGCGCCGACGCCCCGGTCACCCGCACCACGGTGCCGGGTCCGACGGGCTCCACCTCCACGCCGAACGCGTCGATGGCGCTCGCCGGCGACCGCATCCTGGTCTCCCACCGCGAGGCGCAGCCCACCTATTCGCAGGGCCAGAAGCTGTACGCCGTCACGATCGGCGGCGGCGCCAGCGAACTGCTCGCACACACCGGGGAGCGGTTCGCCACGGCCCCCGACGGCAGCGTCCTCGCTGTCGGCGGCAGCGGCGCCGGGGACTGGGCGGTGCGCCGGTACGCCCCGGACGGCGGCTCCTCCGTGGTCCGCGAGGTGCCACCGGTGACGGCCGACATCAACGGTCTGTCCGTCGCCGCGGGCCGGCTGTCGGTGGCGTCCCTGAACGAGGGGAACTCGGAACTCGGCCTGTACACCTACAACCTGGACGCGTCCGGCAAGCCGGGTGAGCGCACGCTGAGCCACATCATCGGCAGCTACTACGCGAACTGCGCGACGGGTTCGAAGTGCGTGGCGCTGTACGGCACGGGCAACGGCCAGACCGGGTACTCCACGGGCAGCTCGGTCCACCTCCCGATCGACCGGGGCAGCTTCGGCCTGGTCAGCCTGCCCGGGGTCACGGACGCCCGGATCGACGACATCTCCGGCCGCTACGTCCTGCTGGAGTCGGCCGCCAAGAAGAAGCAGTACATCGCCGACGCCGAGGAGAACTCGGACGACGAGATCATCCACACCCGCACCACCTCCGCGGCCGCCCTGTGGGGCACCAAGCAGTGGAAGCCCGCGACGACGACCGGCAGCGTCAACGCCTACGACCTCAAGACGAAGAAGACGTCCGCCGACGTGAAGCTCGGCTCGGGCTGTGTGCCCAAGGAGCTTCAGGCCGTGGGCCGTTGGCTCTACTGGAACTGCGGCCCCACCGGCAAGGCCGGCGTGTGGGACCTGACGGCGAACAAGAACATCTCCGTCCCCTCGGGCGGCGAGGCACTGCTCGGCGACGGCTTCCTGGTCCGCCACGACCGCGGCGGCGACGGCAAGCTGCTCCTCACCGACTTCCACGGCGGCGCGGGCACGTCGGTCAGCACCCGCGACTTCGCCGGCCTGCCCGCCGGGAACCTGCCGACGCAGCGCCACATCACCTGGGACGTCGACCGGTACACGGGCACCGTCGTCTACGCGGACGACACGCAGCGCATCCACATCCGGCCGACCGGCGTGCCGCGCACCCCGGTCGCGGCGATCGAGTCGACCACCGACGACTTCATCAACCTGGGCTGGACGGGCGAGGCCGAGCAGAACATCTGGCACGGCGCGTTCCAGCTCAGCCGCCCCGCCGCCCACTGGAAGCTGACCTTCAAGGACGTGCACGGGCACACCGCCCGCACCGTCACCACGGGCCGGGACCAGGGCGCGCACCTGGCCCTGACCTGGGACGGCAAGCGCGACGACGGCTCGGTCGTGGACGGCGGCCGCTACACCTGGGCCCTCGCCGCGGACGCCGGTGACGGCTACCGCACGGTGCAGTCGGGCACCACTGAGGTCGGGGGCGCGAAGACCACGTACCGCGACTACGACGGCAACGGTTTCGGCGAGCTGTACGCCTTCAGTTCCAAGGGCACCCTGCACGCCGACGAGTTCCACGGCGGCGAGGGCATGTGGTCGTCCTCCAGCTCCGGCTGGCCGACCGGCAACCGCTTCTTCCCCTTCGGCGACCTGAGCGGCGACCGCTGCAACGACGTCCTGGTGCGCACCTCCTCCGGCACGCTCTACCGCTACGACGGCGCCTGCTCCGGCGCGGTCACCACGAAGAGCCCGCACGTCTCGCTCGGCACGGGCTGGACCGCGTACGACTACCTGACGTGGGCCGGCGACCTGACCCGCGACGGCCGTCCCGACCTGCTCGCCCGCAAGAAGTCCACCGGTGACATGTATGTCTTCGCGGGTACCTCCGCCGGGAAGCTGGCCGCGGGCAAGAAGATCCGCTCGGCCTGGAAGACGTACAACCAGATCCTGGGCGCCGGCGACCTGAACGGCGACGGCGTCGGCGACGTCCTCGCGCGCCGCACGGACGGCACGCTGTACCGCTACGAGGGCGCGGGCGACGGCACCCTCAAGGACCGCAAGACGGTCTTCACCCAGTGGGGCTCCTCGTACCGCAAGGTCATCGGCGTCGGCGATCTCAACTACGACGGGAAGAACGACCTGCTGGTGTACGACACGTCGGGCCGTGTGTGGCGGAATCTGGGCGACGGCAAGGGCTCGTTCTCGTCCCGCTCACAGGTCTGGGACGGCTACACGAACTACGCGGGCGGCCTGTCCTGACCTCTCACTTCTGACCTTGATCAGGAGCATGTCGCGCCCCCGGCGAGGGAATCGCTGGGGGCATGACAAGAGAATCAGGCGACGAGGCTGACGTGAAACCGTCCCCGACACAGCCCGGCTCCGACGAGGAACGTCTCGCTCAGCTCGGGTACACGCAGGTCCTGGCCCGCCGGATGTCCGCGTTCTCGAACTACGCGGTCTCCTTCACGATCATCTCGGTGCTCTCCGGCTGCCTGACGATGTACCTGTTCGGGATGAACACCGGCGGCCCGGTGCTGATCACCTGGGGCTGGGTCGGGGTCGGCCTGATGACCCTCTTCGTCGGGCTCGCGATGGCCGAGATCTGCTCGGCGTACCCGACGTCGGCGGGCCTGTACTTCTGGGCGCACCGGCTGGCGCCGGAGAAGAGCGCCGCCGCGTGGGCCTGGTTCACCGGCTGGTTCAACGTGCTCGGGCAGGTCGCCGTGACCGCCGGCATCGACTTCGGCGCGGCGTCCTTCCTGGGCGCTTACCTGAACCTCCAGTTCGGCTTCGAGGTGACGCCGGGCCGCACCATCCTGCTGTTCGCCGCGATCCTGGTCCTGCACGGCCTGCTCAACACCTTCGGCGTCCGCATCGTCGCCTTCCTGAACTCCGTCAGCGTGTGGTGGCACGTGGTCGGGGTCGCGGTGATCGTGGGCGCCCTGGCCTTCGCGCCGGACCACCACCAGTCGGCCTCGTTCGTCTTCGGCGAGTTCGTGAACAACACGGGCTGGGGCAGTGGCGCGTACGTCGTGCTGATCGGGCTGCTCATGGCCCAGTACACCTTCACCGGCTACGACGCCTCCGCCCACATGACCGAGGAGACGCACGACGCGTCCACGGCGGGCCCGAAGGGCATCGTCCAGTCGATCTGGACGTCCTGGATCGCCGGATTCGTCCTGCTTCTCGGCTTCACCTTCGCGATCCAGTCGTACAACGGCGCACTCAAATCGCCGACGGGCGCGCCCCCGGCGCAGATCCTGCTCGACGCGCTGGGCGCGACGGTGGGCAAGCTGCTGCTGCTCGTCGTCATCGGGGCGCAGCTGTTCTGCGGGATGGCGTCCGTCACCGCCAACTCCCGCATGATCTACGCCTTCTCGCGCGACGGCGCCCTCCCGTTCTCCCGCGTCTGGCACACGGTCAGCCCGCGGACCCGGACACCGGTCGCGGCGGTCTGGCTGGCGGCGGCGGGCGCGCTCGTCCTCGGCCTGCCGTACCTGATCAACGTCACGGCGTACACGGCGGTGACCTCGATCGCCGTCATCGGCCTCTACATCGCGTACGTCATCCCGACGCTGCTGAGGCTGCGCAAGGGCGACGCGTTCGAACGCGGCCCGTGGCACCTGGGCCGCTGGTCCGGCGCCGTGGGGGTGGTGGCGGTGACCTGGGTGGCCGTGATCACCGTCCTCTTCATGCTCCCGCAGGTCTCCCCGGTGACCTGGGAGACCTTCAATTACGCGCCGATCGCCGTGCTCGTCGTGCTCGGCTTCGCGGGCGTGTGGTGGCTGGCCTCGGCCCGCCACTGGTTCCTCCGCCGCTCCTGACCCGCTCCGGAACACCGATACCCGATCGGTGTTCCGGGCCCGGCGGGCTATGCTCGGGGGTGCGTCGGCCCGCGTCGGCGCGTGGACCCTTAGCTCAATTGGCAGAGCAGTGGACTTTTAATCCATTGGTTGTGGGTTCGAGTCCCACAGGGTCTACGAGTGTGCGGGGAGGGTGACACCCCCTCTGACCTGCTCATGAACGCCCGGGTCGACTTCGGTCGGCCCGGGCGTTTCTGTTCCGGCGGGCGGGCGGGCGGGCGGGGGAGGGGCACCGGGACCGGCTCCGGCAAGGACACCACGAACTGACCCCCGCACCGGGCCGCCCGGAACCGGACCTCAGTCCGCGCTCCCCGTCGGCAGCTCCAGCCGCAACGCGAACCCCCCGTCCGGCGTCGGCCCCGACGTGACGCTGCCGCCCAGGAGTTCGGCGCGCTGACCGAGCCCGACGAGGCCGTGGTGGGCGCCGGGGAGCCGGAGGGCCGGGCGGGTGGGCGTGGTGTTCGTGACGGTGACGCGGAGCCGGGGGCCCTGGCGCTGGATGCGGACGGTGGCGGTCGCGCCGGGTGCGTGTTTGCGTACGTTGGTGAGGGCTTCCTGGACCGTGCGGTAGACGGCGCGCTGGAGTCTCGGCGGGAGTTCGCCGGGGAGGTTGGTGACCAGCTCCGTCTCGATCCCGCTGGCCCCGATCAGCTGGTGGAGGTCGGCGAGGGAGGGCTGCGGGGTGAGTTCGGTCGGGCGGCTGCCGGAGGCGCGCAGCACGCCGATCATGTGCCGCAGCTCGTCCAGGGTCTGGACGCTGAGCCGCCGGATCGTGGCACCGGCGGCCCGGGCGTCGGCGTCCCGGCTGCCCACCTGGAGCGCTCCGGCCTGCACCGCGATCAGGCTGACCTGGTGCGAGACGACGTCGTGCATCTCGCGGGCCAGCTGGGCGCGCTCCTTGGCCAGCACCGCCTGGGCGGTGAGCAGTTGCTGGTGCTCGCGGGCCTCGGTGATCTCGGCGAGGCGCAGCGACAGCTCCCGGTGGGCCTGCACGAGCTGTCCGAGGAAGACCGGGGCGGCGGCCGTGGCGAGGGTGTACGTGAGGGTGACGAGGGCGTGGGTCCGGCCGAGTTCGCCGGTCTCCAGGGTCGACCACGGCCAGGGCATGAAGTCGCTGACCGCGAACGCGAGGGCGCAGCACACCAGCAGGCTGCGGTGCCGGGCGAGCGAGGAGAGCGTGTAGAGCGCGGCCAGGGTGGCGAAGACCGCGTCGGTGAGCAGGGCGGTGGGCAGGGTCAGCGTGAAGGCGAGGAGCGGCCGGTGCCGGCGCAGGGTGAGCGCGGCCACCGCGAGCAGCGCGGCGGCGACGGCGCTCCGGTCCTCACCGTCGACATTGACCCACACGTCCCCCAGGGCGACGGCCACCAGCGCGATGTCGGAGGGTTTCACCGGTCGTCCCGGCCCCGGTCGGGCCAGAGCACCCCCGCGCGCTCGGCGAGCAGCGCCGCCTGCACCCGGGTGCCGACCCCCAGCTTCTCCAGCAGGGCGCTGACGTGCCCTTTGACCGTGCCGACGCTCAGGTGCAGCCGGGTGCCGATGTCCGCGTTCGGGAGCCCCTCGGCCATGAGGACCAGGACGTCCCGCTCGCGTCCGGTCAGCCGCCCGACGAGCTCGGCGGCGGCCGGCTCGCGGCCGCCCTGGTCCAGGAAGCCGTTCACCACGGTGCGCGTCACCCGCGAGGACAGCACGGTCCCGCCGTCGGCCAGCGTGCGGATCAGATACGGCAGTTGCTCCGGATCCGTGTCCTTGAGCAGGAACCCGGCGGCGCCCGAGCGCAGCGCGGCATCGACGTACTCGTCCGCGTCGAACGTGGTGAGCATGGCCACCACCGGGGGACTCTCCAGCCGGAGCAGCTCGTCCAGCACGGTCAGCCCGTCCACGTCGGGCATCCGGATGTCCAGCAGCACGACGTCCGGCTCCAGATCCCGCGCCGACGGAAGGGCTTGGCCTCCGGAGACCGCCGCCACCACCTCGACGCCCTCGGTCGCGTCGAGGATGTGCGTGAAACCCGTACGGACGAGTGCCTCGTCGTCGACCAACAGAACCCGGATCATGCGCGCTCCACTCGCCGTGGGCCGTCCCCCGATGCGTACCAGATGCGCGGGCGGCCGTCTGCGGTGTCCGTGGGTACGGGGACCGGTGGACGGCACGGATCCGGCCGGTCGGCGGGGGCGGCTCCGGCCGGTCGGCGGGTGGGGCGCGGCGGGTCGGCGCGCGAACCCTGGGAGGCATGACAGACGAAGGCTCTCCGGTCCCGCCGCGTGCGGCGTTGCGCGAGGCGGCGGCGGTCCCCTCTCCTCTCTCCTCCGCCGCCGCCTCTCCCCCGACCTCGCAAGGGCGCCTGATCGGCGTCGATCTGGCCCGTGGTCTCGCCGTGTTCGGCATGTACGCCGTCCACGTCGGGCCGGAGCCCTCGGTGGGCGGGCCCGTGGGCTTCCTGATGGAGGCGGCGCGCGGGCGCTCGGCCACGCTGTTCGGCGTACTCGCCGGGTTCTCGCTGGTCATCATCATGGGCCGGCCCCGCCCGCGCAGGGGGCGGGCCGGCCGGCGGGCGGCGGCCCGGACCGTGCTCCGCTCCGTGCTGCTGATCGCCCTCGGCTACGCCCTGACGGCGCTGGACACCGACATCGACGTGATCCTGAGCTTCTACGGCCTGCTCTTCCTGCTGCTCCTGCCGCTGTACCGGTTACGGGCGAGGACACTCGCGCTGCTCGCCGCGGCCGGAGCACTGCTCATGCCGCAGATCCTCTACGCGGTACGGGTGGCCCTCGACGAGGGATCGTGGGGAGACGCGCTCGTCTCCTGGGACCCGCTGGCCCGGATCACCGGCACCGACGGCTTCGTGGAGCTGCTGTTCACCGGCGAGTACCCGGTCCTGACCTGGGCGCCGTTCCTGCTCGCGGGCATGGCGGTCGCCCGCCTCGATCTGAGCCGCCCGCGGATCCGGTCCCGGCTCGCCCTGACGGGCGCGGGCCTCGCGGTCCTCGGCTACGGCGGGTCCTGGCTCGCCCTGCGGCTGGTCCCCGGCGCCACGGGCCTCATCGCCTCGGCCACGGACGGCGGTTCGGCCTCCTCGGCCTGGTGGTCCGACACGGTGGGCGATCCCTACGGTGCGGCGAGCACCCCGCTCAGCTGGCTCCTCGTGGCAGCGCCGCACAGCCAGAGCACGTTCTCCCTCTTCGGCAGCACCGGTGTCGCGCTCGTGGTCCTGGCCGTCTGCCTGGCCGTCGCCGACCGGATGCCGCGCCTCACCCGGGCCGCGGCGCCCGTCGCCGCGGTCGGCTCGATGGCGCTGACCGTCTACGCCCTGCACGTCGTCGCGCTCTGGCTGCTGACCGACGTGCTGTACGTGCCCGCGGCCGACAGCGACACGTTGGCGGCGCTCCCGATGCTGCTGGCGTTCATCGCGGGCGCGCTGCTGCTCGCCGTCCTGTGGAGCGCCCGTTTCCGGCGCGGCCCCCTGGAGTACCTGCTGCACGTGGCCACGCTCCCCGCGCGCCGCGTGCGGTGACCTCCCCTGACACACGTGTTCGCTGCCGGCACCGTTGCCGGCAGCGAACACGCGAGCGTTCTCAGGATGAAGCGGCGGAACCTAGCCGTTCACGCAGGCGTTGCCGAACGCCGGGTTGAGCAGGCCGATCACGTTGGCCGAGTTGCCGCAGACGTTGACCGGAACGTCGATCGGAACCTGGACGACGTTCCCGGACAGCACGCCGGGGCTGTTCGCGGCGAACCCGGCGGCGGTGGCCCCGTCGGGACCGTCCTGCGCGGAGGCGACGGCAGCGGAACCCAGAACCGCGGTCCCGGCCAGGACCGTGGCGGCTGCGAATGCGCGAAGACGCATCGTTTCTCCCTAAAAGGTGAGGGGAATATGACGCGTCAATCACACCGCCGCGGAGCCCGCGGAACGGCGAATTGAGCCGTCGGCGGGCGTGTCCCGCCGACGGTCAGTGCCCCCGGTGCGGTGCCGGGTCCACCCGCACCCAGCCGCGCGAGGGCCGGGCCGGCCGGGCCGGCGAGGGCCCCGGCACCGCCCTTCCGTGGGCCTGCCACAGCCGCACCACGGTTTCGTAGATCGGAGTGTCCGACGGAGTGTTCGACGGAGGATTCGACATGTTTGTCGGATCGTTTCTCTGCATCTCCATGGTCTGCTCAACGAAGTGCGGCGGCGGGAAGAACGGACCGTTATCCCGGTGCAATGAAAATGACCGGAATCGGCGTCAGTCCTTCTGGAGGAACCGGGCCAGGTGCGGGCCGAGCCGGCGCTTCAGCGACCGCAGCGGTCCGGCGCCGCTGACCGCCCGGTCCAGCCGGTAGTAGAGCCGGGGCGGGACGTGCGGCAGCAGCGGGGAGTGGCGCTGCCCGAGCAGGGCGAACATCTGGTCCGGAGGCAGCTGCACGTAGCGCGGCAGGTTCTCGTACCAGGCCGCGCTGTGCCGGGCCGCGCTCTGCAGCGGCAGCAGCGCGTGCCGCCGGGCCCGCTCGTAGCGGCCGAGGGCGTCGGCGAGCGGGGCGTCCCCGCGCAGGGAATCGGCCAGCGCCATCGCGTCCTGCATCGCCAGGGTGGTCCCGGCGCCGATCGAGTAGTGCGTGGTGTGGGCGGCGTCGCCCAGCAGAACCAGATTGCCGCGCGACCAGGTCCGGTTGGTGACCGTGCCGAACCGCTGCCACTGCGCGGGTCCGTCCACGTCGGTGCGGCCGATCAGGGGGTGCCCGCGCAGCGGCTCGGCGAAGAGGTCCCCGAGCAGCTTCAGGGCGACGTCCCGCTCCAGCGCGTCGAGACCGAGGCCGCTCCAGGTGGCGGGCGAGCACTCGACGATGAAGGTGCTGTGCTCGCCGTCGAAGCCGTACGCGTAGGACCAGATCCAGCCGTGGTCGCTCTCCACGAAGGCGAAGGTGAAGGACCGGAACACCTGGGTCGTGCCGAGCCAGACGAACCGGTTGTGCCCCGGCACGATCCGCGTGCCGAAGTGCTCCGCGTGCTCGTCGCGCAGCGCGCTGCGGGCGCCGTCCCCGGCCACGATCAGGTCGCCGTCCAGGTCGGGGTCGCCGGGCGCGACCGTCCGGTCGTGGGACAGCTCGACGCCCAGCGCGGTCGCCCGGTCGCCCAGGATCTCCAGGAGCCTGCGGCGGCCGATCGCGAAGCCCGTGTCGCCGTGGTGGACCGTGGTGCGGCCGCCGACGTGCGCCACGCCGTCGGTCCACCGCACCGAGTGCTCCTCGATGGCGCGCGCGGACTCCGGGTCGTGCGACGTCAGGGTGCCGAGCATGTCCGGCCAGTAGGTGACGCCCCAGCCGTACGTCGCCCCCGCGGGGTTGCGCTCGAGGACGGTGACGTGGCGTCGCCGGTCCTGGAGTTTCAGGAGGATGGACAGATACAGCGACGCGGGCCCGCCGCCGGCGCAGACCACCTTCATTACGTACTCCTCCGCTGCGGGGGGTGACACGGACACCCGGGAAACGACGGGACGCCCGTCTGGTTCCTGATCGGGTGCCGGGCGCCCGTTCGGTCCTCCCCGCCTGCGCGCGGGTCCGGCGGCGAGCACTGTGGGAAGGGGCGACGGAAAGGCGTGCGCAAGGATGGTTCTCACTCGGTGGGCGGTCCCGCTCGCGGCGGCGGCCCTCGCCTGGCTCCCCGTGACGGCGTCCCCCGCGACGGCGGACACCCCGGACGGCCCGGCGCTGCTGACGGCGGCTCAGTGCCGGGCGCGGGGCGGTGTTCCCGCCTTCCGCGTCTTCGGCGGCGGCGACGCCTACCGGTGCGTCAGGCGGGTGACGGGAGCCGGTCCTTCCGCGGGCGGCACGGACACCGGGTTCGCCTACGTCCGGCGCCCGCGCTTCGACCTGGACTATCTGGCCCCCGCCGAGTGCCAGGCGGGCGGTGGTGTCCTGCGCTGGGAGGACGGCGGCGACGCGGGCGGCGGAGCGCAGATGTGCCGGGGCGGCCTGTACGACGGGAAGACCGTGGCATCCGCCGTTTGAGGGACGACGGCCGCCGGGTGCCTGCCCTTTTCAGGAGGTATCCGCGCAAAAGCCGTTACTGCCGAGGGGGCGCGGCCGTTGGACAGGCCGACGGCTGCGACCACGCGGCCGCACTGCCAAGCAAAAGGAGAACGTGATGTCTCGCATCGCGAAGGCAGCCGCTGTCGCCCTCGGCACGGGTGCCGTGGTGATGAGCGGCGCCGGCCTGGCCATGGCCGACGCGGGCGCCCAGGGCGCTGCCACCAACTCGCCGGGCGTCCTGTCGGGCAACCTGCTCCAGGTCCCCGTCCACGTTCCGGTCAACGCCTGCGGCAACACCGTGGACGTCATCGGTCTGCTGAACCCGGCGTTCGGCAACACCTGCGTGAACAGCGACGGTGGCGACGGCGGCTACGGCGGCTGACGCTCAGCAGCGTACGCGCACTGACGAGGGCCCCCGGCACACGGTGCCGGGGGCCCTCGTGCGTCCCGCGACGGTCACACGTACCGGTACAGGCTCTTGTGTTCGAGCATGTCGCGGATCGGCGTGTTCCAGGGCGTCATGCTGTCGCCCGCGATCAGGACCCGGTTGCGCTGCCCGTCGCCGAGGCCGGGGCGCTCGGTGGGCAGATAGGGCGTCGCGTCGGGGTGCTGCTCGCGCCACCGCGACCAGCACAGGTCGACGAAGGCGTGGTGCAGCCAGAACACCGGGTCGTTCACCGAAGCGGCGCCCAGCATGTGGCCGCTCACCCAGCGGTGCACCCGGTTGTGGTTGTACCAGGTGCGGTCCCCGAGCCGACTGGGCCAGCCCTCCAGCGCGTTGCGGAACCCGCTGGACGCCGTGGAGTTCCACGGATGCGCGTCGTACGCGGACTCCCGCATCGCCGACGCCAGCTCGGCCCTGCTCGGCAGCTCGACGGGGGCCTGCGGCCGCCCGAAGTCCCGCATCAGGAAGTCGCCGTCGGTCACGGCCACGGTGACGGTCCAGTGGCCGTGCGCCCGCGCGAACGGACCCGTCGTCACCCGCCGGTCGCCGCCGCGGCCGTTGCCGCCCAGGAAGTCCTCGGCCCACAGCGAGGCGGCCGGCGTACGGTCCGCCGTCCAGTCCCAGTACGGGACCGTGACCCCCGCGTCGACCTTCTGCAGGGCCCGTTCGAACTCCAGCAGGAACTTGCGGTGCCAGGGGAAGAACGACGGGGTCATGTGCGCGACGCGCAGACCGCCGTCACCGTCCCCCTGGTAGTACTCGATGTGCGTCCGCACGAACTCGTCGTAGCGGCCGCTCTTCTTGACCGCCAGCACGGCGTCCACGAAGCGCCGCTTCTGCGCCTTGGTGAGCGTGTTCTGGTTCTGCCGGGTGTGGACCATCGGCCCTCACACCTCCCCGGTGTGGTCGCGGAGCGCCTGGCCGCCGAGCTCGGCCACGGCCCCCCTCGCCGCGGCGAGGGGGGTGGCGTACGAGTCGTAGTGGTCGACCATGCTCAGGTACGAGCCGTCGGCCCGCCGCATGAGGTGCAGGGGACGGCCGTCCACCATGACCTGCCAGTCGCCGCCCGCCCCGGCGGCCCGGCTCCCCGTGATCCGCCGCCCCCGGTACATCTCGTCGAAGGCCCCGGCGCCCTCGGCCGCCCCGGTCAGGGGGCCGGAGCGCTGCGGCCGGGGACGCATCCGCAGGACGGCGGCGGCGGTGGAGAGGGCGCCCAGAAGGACCAGGCCCGCGCTGCGCCGGGTCAGCAGCGCTCTCGCGCCCGGCGGCCGGTCCGTGGGCAGGGGAAGTCGGGATGTCACGGCCATGTCCTCCTGGAGGTCTGGGGGCCGGGGGACCGGCCCCTCGGGGATCAGCCCAGCGCCAGGTCCGCCCCCGGCCGGGCCTGTACGTCGGGGGTGCCGAGCGCGGCCTGCGGGGCCGACACCTCGGGCAGTCCGAGGCGGTCGGGCCGGGGGCCGCTCAGCGGCGGGTTCACGGAGGCGCCCGGCGTCAGGGTTCGCACGGGCGTGCCCTCGGTGCTCAGCCCGACCCGGTCGGTCCGCTCGGTGGGCAGCAGCTGGGGCACCGCCGTGCCGACCTCGGTGGCGGGCAGTTCGGTGCTCATCGGCAGCCGCGGCAGGGCGTTCTGCGGAAGGACGTGGTCCTGCGAGTACCGGGGTCCCTCGGGAGCCCCGGGGACCGGGACGGGAGCCTCGGTGCTCAGCTCCGGCAGGTCCGTGTGCAGCGCGCTCTCCACGCCACCGAGGGGAACCTCGATGGGCACGTTCGCCGACGCGACGGCGGGCGTGGCCCCGGCCGCGGCGGCGAGGCAGCCGGCCAGCACAGCGATCGTTCCTCGTACCTTGATGCTCATTTCGGATGCTGTCTCTTTCCATTCGGGATTGATGACGCATCAGGGGTAACGAAGCTTCTTGCGTATCAGTGCAGAATTCCCCCGGCGGGACCAATCCGCAGATAGTGCACCTCCCGGACCGCCGATCTGCTGGACAATCGATCTGTCGGCGCGGCGGAGAAGATCGAGGTCTTCCAAGGTGAAAATTCTGCTGATCGATGAATGCGCGTGGGGCATCAAGGCGTTGGAGGCGGCCCTGGTGCCGCTGGACGTCCCGACCGCCGGTGCCTCCTCCAACGACGCGGCGCTGAAGGCGCTGATACGGGGCGGCGTGGGCCTGGTCGTCCTGACGCTGGGGCTGCCCGGCGCGGACCGGCTCGAGGTCGTCCGGTACATGCGGCGGATCGGCCCGATGCGCTGCATCCCGGTCATCACGGTGTCCGAGCGCCGGTATCTGCCCGGATTCGTGCCCGAGGCGGCCCAGTTGGAGGTCGCGGACGTGCTGACGGCGCCGCTTGACCCGCAGGCGCTGCGGTTCAAGGCCCGTTATCTGCTCACGGTTCATGGTCGATGCGGAACCGATCACCCGTCATGTTCCTGACTGCGTCGCCGGATCAGCTGGTCCAGAAGTCCCACCACCGGGTCAGGATCAGCATTCCGACGGTGCCGAGGTGCAGCACGGGCGCCACCCAGGCGAAGTCGGCGAGGAGGCCGCGCAGGGCGGGCGGCGCGGGCAGGGCGCCGGTGGACACGTTGCGCGCGGTCACGCGCCAGAACAGCACGATCGTTGCCACCCAGGCCAGACAGCACCACAGGCACAGCGAGTTGATGCGGTAGAGCGACTGGAACTGCAGCCAGGTCACGAAGCCGACGCCGAAGGCGCAGCCGGCGTGGAGGCCCAGCCAGTACCAGCGCGGGAAGCGCGCGCGGGCCAGCAGACCGGCCCCGGTGCAGACCACCGCCGCGTAGGCGGCGAGCCCGAGCATCGGGTTGGGGAACCCGAACACGGCCGCCTGGGCGCTCTTCATGATGTTCCCGCACGAGACCACCGGGTTCAGGCTGCATCCCGGCGTGAAGTTCGGGTCCTCGAGCAGCTTGAACTTGTCGAGGGTGATGACCCACGAGGCGAGCAGCCCGGCGGCCCCGGTGAGGACCAGCAGGACGCCGAGAGCGGTGTCCCGGGGGCCCGGCGGCGCGGGGGTCGTGTTGTCCGGGCCGCTCCGCGCCCGCGGAACGGCGGACGCCTTCTGGTGGGTGGTGCTCACGCGACCCTCCTGATGGCTACGAGCAGGGCTTATTACACAGAGTTACGAAAAGTCACGCTCGGCGCGACAAGCGCGAACGGCGGCATTAGCGTCGTTGGTGTCCCGAAGGAACACAGATTGGACTTCCCCCATGAAGCAGATCGTCCGGCGGACCTCCGTGGCCGCCCTGATCGCTGCCGCCGCCCTCGTGCCCCTCGCGGGTGCCGCCCAGGCCGCCACGCCGCAGGCGCCGGCCCGCTCGGTGGCCGCCGCCCACCCGTGCGGTGACGAGTGGGAATGCCACCACCACTGGCACCACCACGGTCTCGACCTCGGTCTCGGCCTGGGCCTGGGCCTCGGCTGACCGAGCCACCGGGAAGCAGTGCGCCGCGGTGCGGCGGGGCGGGCCGTCGACACGGCCGGCCACCGCGGCACCGCGGACGCATGTGTGCGGTGCTATCCGCGGATCTTGCGGATGGGCAGGATGCAGTGGGCGGCCGCCGTCAGGGTCTCCTCGGCGCCCGCGAACTTCTCCAGTTCGCCCTCGGCGACCGGCTGTCCGGGGGGAGCGGCGGGCCAGGGGCGGGTGGTGAAGATGAAGTACGCGCTGCCCCGCGCGTCGGCGGCCTCCAGCCACTCGGGGGGCACCTGGCACTGGGCGTTCAGCATCGGCATCGTGACGACGGCCTGGCCCGCCTCGACGAGCAGCGAGACCGGGAAGCTGGGATGCCGGGAACCGTCGTGGACCGTGGTGCCCACGGTCAGCCCGTTGTTGAGCAGAAGCGCGCGCACAGCCGCCTCCGAGCCCTCGGGGCCCGCCGGGGAATCACCCATGGAGTAGGCGAGGAGGAAAGGCATGTCGTCTTCCTCACCGACGTGTTCCCCACTCCAGGCGATGACAGCGAGTGTCCCCAGATCCGCTGCCCGAAACGTGGTGTCAATACTCGACGTTGAAGTCACCGAGGAAGCCTAGCGAGACCGCGGCCGTCGTTCTCGGCGCTGTCACTCCATTGGTGGAACGCGGTGCACTCGAATTGATGTCGGAGAACGCCGAAGGCTGGTCCGGGAACATCCGAGTTCCGAACCAGCCTTCGATACGTGGCTCGACGTGCGAGAGAAGACGCGACGTCGTGTCAGTCGTTGACGGCGGTGTTGCCGAAGGCCGGGTTGAGGCCGGCGATGCCGTTGACCGTGTTGCCGGAGACGTTGACCGGAACGTGGACCGGAATCTGGCCGACGTTGCCCGAGGCGACGCCCGGCGAACCCACCGCGGCACCCTCGGCGCTCGCACCGCCGTCGGCGAAGGCGGCACCGGAAGCGGCACCCGCCGCGAGACCGGCGGTGGCAAGGACAAGGGCGGCCTTCTTGGCAGTGTTCATTTCGCGAACCTTCCTTCGGGGTTTTCCGGGATCGTAGGGGCGTGCTCCGCGCGAATTGCCGCAAAGACACACCCTCGTAAACCCTTCGCCCGTTCGGATCAACGGAGCGGAATGATTACTTGCCGAGCGGGAGACCGCCGAGCAGGTCGCCGGGGGCCGCGGCGCCGCCCGGGTTCAGCTGGCCGGCGGCGCCCGTCACGGTGTCCACCGGGCCGCCGTTCTTCGGGTCGAGCAGGTTGCTGCTCACCGGCTGGACGTCCAGCGTCGGCTGGCTGGTGATGGTGTCCAGGGCGCCGTTCAGGCTCGTCGGGGCGAGGTCCGCGGCAAAGGCGGGCGCGGCGGCACCGGCGATGACGAGGGAACCGGCGACAACGGCAGCGGCCTTCAGAGACTTCATTGTTTATCCTTTCGGCGATGACTATTCCGTCATCGGCATGGAATATTCACCGCGGGGCATTCTTAATGTGCGGTGTTCGGCTTCTGCTTGTTCAACGACCGTCTTCGCCGACGGAAACTCCGGGGTGCGCCGGTTCATTGATCCCCACTCGAAAGAACGGTTCCTCGGCGTAAATATGAATTAACGTGCGCACGTCGAAAACCCGCCCGGGGCAGGTCGTGGGACCTGCCCCGGGCGGGCGGTGTGCGGTGTGCGGTGCGGTTACGCGGTGGGGAGGGTCGGCGCCTGCGGGAGGGCCGGCGCCTGAGGGACGGCCGGGGCCTGGGGAACAGCCGGGGCCGCGGGGAGCGACGGGGTCGTCGGGAGCGACGGGGTGTTCGCGGCCGGGACCTGCGGCAGCGCGGGCAGGCCCGGCAGGTCGGGGGCCGGGAGCGCGCCGCTCAGGAGCGTGGCGGCGAGGACGTTGACCAGGCCGGTCACGACCGCGGGCGCCTGCGTGGCGATGGCCTTGACGTCACCGGCCGTCGCGGACTTCACCAGCGCGTCGACCGCGGACTGCAGTGCGGTCAGGGCGTCGGCCTTGACGTCGAGCGGGGCTTTCGCATCGTCAGGAATCGCCTTGTCGGGCGTCGCCGGCACCGGAGCGGCCGGGGCCTTCTCCTTCGCGGTGTCGATGGCGGACTTGACCGCGTCGGCGTGCTTCTGGGCCTCGTCCGCGGGCAGCTTGCCGTCCTTCGTCTTGAGGACGGCGTCGAGCAGGCCGGTGACCGGGGTCAGGACGCCACCGGTGTTCTGAAGGGTCTTGACCTGGTTGAGCAGGGTGGCGGCGTCGGGAGCGGCGGTGGATGACACAACCGTGCGGCTGGCGCGCTCGTCGGACGAGTCCGCGGCGACCACGGGGGCCGCCGCACCGATCAGGAGGGACGCGCAGAGAGCGGAAGTCGCGATGCGCCGTACGGGCAGAGCAGGCATTTCTTTCCCCTTCGAGGGCGTGTTGGTGCTTGAGATCACCGTGAGATGCCTCACGACAACCCGCAACCGAGTGACCGCTCTCCGTGACGGGATAGCTCTGCGTCTGTGCCGTTCTGCCTGGTGGGGCCCCTGCGGGCGGCTGCCCGCCGCTGCGTCCGAATGGGGCAGGGAACGAAGCAGCCGCCCCTGGAGGAGGGGCGGCTGAGGAAGAGTCAGGCTCCGCGGGTCAGCTGTTGACGCAGCTGTTGCCGAAGGCCGGGTTCAGCAGACCGATGACGTTCACGGTGTTGCCGCAGACGTTGACCGGGACGTGCACGGGCACCTGCACGACGTTGCCCGACACCACGCCGGGGGAGTTGGTGGCGGCACCCTGCGCGCCGCTGTCGGCGGCGGCGATGCCGGCGGTGCCGGCCACGGCGGCGGCGGCCATGGCGGAGAAGACGACGGCCTTCGCGGTACGCGACATGAACTGCTCCTTGGGTCGTTCCATACGGCCGGGACAGGCGCCCGGCTCCTGTGCAACGGACGACGCGCCAATGAGTTTCGGCTCCGAAAGAGTGAATACCGATTGGTTCGTTGAAGTGGATCGCGGAGTGTCGACACCGGGGGACCGGGAATTTCACAACTCCAACACACATCGTGTATGAAGTGAAACTCACTTTCCGACCGCTATTGTGAGCCACCCCCTGTGCAAGGGGTCTGGCCTTCGTGCCGCGGTTGGATAAGTGTGACTTTCTTATTTCCCGGGTGTTGTAGAGCGTCTGCCTCATTCCTGAAAGGGACGCCGGCCATGCGTAATTCGAAAGGTTGTTTCCTGCGTCGCCTGACGGTGGGACTGCTGTCGCTGGCGGCGTTGCCCCCGCTGTGCCAGACGGCGTCGGCGACCCCCTCCGAACCACCGAAGCCCGCGGCGGAGAAGCCCGGCATCCCGTTCACCAGCCGCTACGACGCGGTGCTCCACGGCGGTTTCGTGCGCGCGGCGAACGCCGCCATCACGTGCCGGGGCGCGGCGTCGGCCAAGAGCGTGGGCTGCGCCGACGCACGGGCGGGGGCCACGGCGGCCAACGGCGACTTCGACATGTTCTACACGGACGTCGACCGTGATCCCAACACGTACAACTCGTCCCGTGCGGAGGTCCGCGTACCCGAGGGGGCGCGTGTCACCTACGCGCGCCTGTACTGGGGCGGCAACCTCCGGGTCGGGGAGCAGAAGCCCCCGCGCGACAACGGGCGGGTCCTGATCGCGGAGCCCGGCGGCGAGTACAAGCAGGTGCTCGCCGACACCGTGGTCGGCCACCGGGTCGCGAACGGCGCGGACGCCTACCAGGCGTCGGCGGACGTCACCGATCTGGTGCGCTCCAGCGGGTCCGGGCTCTACACCGTGGCACAGCTGAACGTCGCCATGGGGCGGACCGGTGCCGGAGCCTGGGGCGGGTGGACGCTCGTCGCGGCGTACGAGAAGCCGTCCGAGCCGCTGCGCCATCTGTTCCTGCGGGACGGGTTCGACACCTTCACCCGCGCGCACTCCGCCCAGAAGCTCCACGTCAAGACCGCGTTCGCCGAGGGGGCGCGCGGCTACGCGGGCCTGGTCGCCTACAACGGCGACCGCGGCAGGACCGGTGACTCCCTGACCGTCTCGGCGGGCCGGGGGCGTCCGGTGAGCCTGTCCGACCGGGCCAACCCGGCGGACGACGTCCTCAACTCGACCATCAGCCAGCCGGGGACCCAGCCCGAGCGCGTCCCGGCCCACGACAACACCCTCGGCTACGACTCCGACGTGCTCCCGCTCGACCGGGCCCTGGCCCGCGGCGGCGACGCACTGGACTTCCGGCTGGCGTCGACCGGCGACCCGGCCTGGGCCGGGGTGCTCTTCGGCGCCGTCGACGCCCGCTCCTAGGCCGGACCCGATCCAGCCGCTTTCTCTCAGTTCTGCCAAAAGAGGCGATGCATGTGACCTCCGCACCCTTGCCGCCGCACGTTCTGCACGTGACCCAACCGGTCGACGGCGGAGTGGCGCGTGTGGTGGCCGACCTGGTGCGCACGCAACGCGCCGCGGGGATGCAGGTGTCGGTGGCCTGCCCCGCCTCGGGCGAGCTTCCCCGCATGCTCGCGGCCCTCGGCTGCGAGGTCCTGGAGTGGGAGGCCTCGCGCGCCCCGGGCAGGTCCGTGCCGGGCGAGTGCCGCCGGCTGGCCCGGGTGGTGCGGCGCACCCGGCCGCAGCTCATCCACGCGCACAGCGCCAAGGCGGGGCTGGTCAGCCGGCTCGTCGTACGCGGCCGGATCCCCACCGTCTTCCAGCCGCACGCCTGGTCGTTCGAGGCGGTCGGCGGGCTCGGCGCCCGGCTGGCCCTGGCCTGGGAGCGGCGCGGGGCGCGGTGGGCGTCCCGGCTGGTCTGCGTCAGCCGGGCCGAGCAGGAGACCGGAACCCGGCACGGGATCGAGGCGCCCTGGCGGCTCGTCCCGAACGGCGTCGACCTGGAGCGGTTCCGCGCCGAGGGTCCCGCCGCGGACGCCGGGGCCGGTGCGGGCCCGCTCGTCGTGTGCGTGGGGCGGCTGTGCCGGCAGAAGGGGCAGGACGTCCTCGTCGAGGCGTGGCCGGACGTGCTCGCCGCGGTGCCCGGGGCGCGGCTCGTGCTGGTCGGTGACGGCCCCGACCTGGACCGGCTGCGGGCCTCGGCACCGCCGTCGGTGCACTTCGCGGGGGCCGTCGCGGACGCCGCCCCCTGGTACCGGGCCGCGGACCTGGTCGTCCTGCCCTCGCGGTGGGAGGGCATAGCGCTGGCCCCCCTGGAGGCCATGGCCTGCGGGAAGCCGGTGCTCGTCACCGACGTGGCCGGAGCCCGCGAGAGCCTGCCGCCCCCACTGGCCCGCCGGTGCCTGGCCCCGCCCGACGATCCCGCGGCCTTCGCCCGCGCAATGGCCGGGCTGCTGCGCGACGCCGACGCGCTGAACGCGCTGGGCCGGGAGGCCCAGGGCCATGTGCACGCGCACCACGACGTACGGCGGACGGCCGGAGCCGTCACGGACGTCTATCGCGAACTTCTGGGTCTGGAGACCATCGAGTGCAGAGAGCCGATCGCGACGTGACCCAGGAACGAACCGTGGCCTCCGCAGGCCAGCGGCGCGCCGTGGACGACACCGGTCCGCTCGCCACCGTCATCGCGCAGCGCACCGCCGACGGCAGCCGCATCACCTTCATCGGCGGCCCCGCCCAGGGGCACTCCTCGCGGGCCTTCCTGTGCGCGACCGACGCCACCGCCGCACTGCTCGGCACCCTCGTCCTGACGCCCGTACAGCGCCATCCGCTGCTGGTGGCCGGGTTCGTCGTGCTCGTCCTCGCGCTGTACCGCAACGCCGGTCTCTACCGCCGCTTCGACGAGCGGTTCATGCTCGACGACCTGCCCACCGTCACCGGGCGGCTCGCGGTCGCGTGGTGCGTGCTGATGGCCCTGGCGGCGACGCTGCCGCCGCTGGAGCGGATCTCCCCGCACGCGGTGCTCACCGGCTTCGCCGCGCAGGGCGTCCTCACCTTCCTGGGGCGTTCCCTCGTCTACTGGCGGCGGCGGGCGACCCTCGCCCGGCGCCCCTGCACGACGCTCCTGGTGGGGCCGGAGCAGACCGCCGCGCGGGTCGCGGCCGCGCTCCAGCGCAGCCCGCGCAGCGGCGTCAACCTCGTGGGCGTGGTCAGCGGCGACGGCGCGGCCGAGCAGCGGGCGGACGATCCCGCGCCCCCGCTGCCGGTGCTGACGACCGTCGGCGACATGCGGCGCGCGGTGCTCCAGAACGGCGTCCGGCGCGCGATCGTCCTCGGCAGCGCCGGGGCCCCGGAACACCTGCCCTGGCTGCGCAGCCTGAGTGAACTGCACTGCGAGATCTGGGAGCTGGACCCCGAGCCGTCGCCGTACGTCGCACAGCACCGGGCCCCGGGCCGGCAGCTGGCGGGCTTCCCCGTCCGGCCGCTCGTGGCACCGCCGTTCCCGCGCCACCCCGGCAAGCGCGCCCTGGACCTGGCGATCTCCTCGCTGCTCCTGGTCCTGGCCAGCCCGGTGCTGCTGACCTGCGCCGTCTGGCTGCGGCTCAGCGAGGGGCCCGGCGTGGTGTTCCGGCAGGAGCGCATCGGCAAGGACGGCCGCCCGTTCACCCTGCTGAAGTTCCGCACCCACCGCCCCGCCGACCCGATGGAGTCGGCGACCCGGTGGAGCGTCGCCAACGAGCACCGCATGCCGTGGTTCTGCCGGTTCCTGCGGCGCACCTCGATGGACGAGCTGCTCCAGCTGTGGAACGTCTTCCGCGGCGACATGAGCCTGGTCGGCCCGCGGCCCGAACGCCCGTACTTCGTCGTGCAGTTCAGCGAGACGCACCCCGGCTACAGCGAGCGGCACCGGATGCCGACCGGCATCACCGGGCTCGCCCAGATCAACGGGCTGCGCGGGGACACCTCCATCGAGGACCGCTGCCGGTTCGACAACGCGTACATCGACAACTGGTCGCTGTGGCGGGACATCAGCATCCTCCTGCGCACGGCGTCCGAGTTCTTCCGCCCGACGGGAAGCTGACCTGTGACCGTCCTCCCTGCCGTCACCGGCCCGCGCGCCGGTGCCGGAGCACCCGCCTCCCCGTTCCTCGGGGCGCTGCGCCGCCACGGGCCGGTGCTGCCCGTCCTGCTGCTGATCGCGATGCTCGCGCTGCCCCTGGGCGCGGGCGCGGAACAGGAGGGCAGCGGAGGCACCGGCGGTCTCGCCGACGCCGTCTCCGGGCTCGTCGTGATCTTCTGCGCGGTCCGCGCCGTGCGGCACCGGCAGCGCCCGCTGACCCGGACCGCCCTCGTCGTGCTCGGGCTGCCCGTCGTCGCCGTCGCGGTGGCCGCGCTCGGCGCCGACTCGGTGTCCAACGCCCTGGTGGGAATGGCGCGTTACTACCAGATCCTGGTGCTTGTCCCGGCCGCCGTGCTGCTGCTCGTCCGTGACCGGGACGACTTCCGGCTCGTCGCCTGGGGCCTGGTGGCGCTGGGCCTGTGGCAGGGCGCGCTCGGCGTCTACCAGTACCTGACCGGGACGGGCGCCAGTTACGCGGGCGAGGACATCCGGGCCGTCGGCACCTTCGGCGCCACGGACGTGATGGGCATGTCCACCGTCGTCGCGTACGGGCTCGTCTGCGCGGTCGCCCTCGCGCTCGGCGGCGGGACGGTCCGGGTGCGGCTCGCCGCGCTGGCCTGCGCGGCGGGGCTCGTGGTGCCGCTGGCGCTCTCCTTCAGCCGCGGCGCCTGGATCGCGACGGCCGTGGTCTGCGTGCTCCAGATCGTCTGCGCCGGACTGCGCCGGGCCCTGCGCCTGCTGGCGATCGGGGTCGCGGCGGCGGTCGTCCTGGTCGGCGGCCTCGGCGTGGGCACCTCGATGCTGGAGGAGCGGCTGAGCAGCATCACGCAGGTCACCGCGGCGCCGGACCAGTCCGTGACGGACCGGTACACCATGTGGGCCGCGGCGATCGACATGTGGGAGGAGCACCCGGCCACCGGCGTGGGGCTGAAGAACTTCCCCGCCTACCGCGACAGCCACGCCTCCATCGCGCTGTCCGCGGGCAGCGACGTGGCCGGCGCGGGCGCGTCCTTCCGCCGCCAGCCGCTGCTCTCGCCGCACAACATGTATCTGCTGGTCCTCAGCGAGCAGGGGCTGCTCAGCCTCTGCGCGATCGTGGGGGCGTGGGCCGCGATGCTGCTGTGCGGGGTGCGGCGGCTCGCCGCGGCGCACCGCGGGACCGGCGGTCTCGACTGCGCGCTCATCGCCTGCGGGCTGCTCGTCTGGCAGCTGATCGACTTCGTGTACGCGGACATCGGCGGGCCCTCCACGGTGCTCACCTCCGTCGTGTTCGGCCTGGCCGCCTGGTGGGCGCTGGCGCCCGCCGCCGGCCGTGCCTTCCGGGATTCGGCGGCCGGGCGATGAAACCGACCCTCCCCGCCGACGGCGACGAGACCGTCCGCCCGCGCGCCCTCCCGGCCCAGCAGACGGCGCCGGCACCGGCCGACCCGGGCGGCCGCGACGCCCACGGCACGTCGAGCACCTTCCTGGCCAGGGCCGCGCTCCTGACGGCGGTGCTCTCCGCCGCCGGATCGCTCCTCGGCCTCGTCCGCGACCAGACGCTGGCCCACCTCTTCGGGGCGGGCAGCGAGACGGACGCCTTCCTCGTGGCGTGGACCGTGCCCGAGGTCGCCGCGACCCTCCTCATCGAGGACGGCCTGGCCTTCATGCTCGTCCCCGCCTTCAGCGCGGCGATCGCCCTGCGCGGCAGCCGCCCGGGACACGGGCAGGACCCGGTACGGGCCCTGGTGGCCGCCTCGCTGCCCCGGCTGACCCTGGCCTTCGTCGCCTCGGGCCTCGCCCTGATCGCCGGCGCCCCCCAGCTGGTGGAGCTGCTCGCCCCGGGCCTGCCCGACCCGCAACTCGCCGTCGACTGCACCCGGCTGACCGCGACCTGCGTGCTGACCTTCGGGCTCACCGGGTACTGCAGCGCTGCGCTGCGCGCCCACAGCAGCTATCTCGCCCCGGCCGCCATCTACGTCGCGTACAACACCGGCATCATCGCCACCCTGCTGCTGCTCGCCGACCGCTGGGGCGTGCGCGCCGCGGCGGCCGGGGTGGCGGTGGGCGGCTGCCTGATGGTGCTGGTGCAGGCGCCGGTGCTGCGCCGCAGGCTGACCCGCGCCGAGCCCGGGACGCAGGTCCTCCAGGGGGCGTCCGGCGACGGCGGACCGGCGCAGAAGCAGTCGCTGAACATGGCGCTGATCTCGACCGTGCTGCTCTTCGCGCTGTGCCGTCAGTCGCAGGTCTTCATCGAGCGCTTCCTCGCCTCGTCGCTGCCGTCGGGGGCCATCTCGCACCTCAACTACGCGCAGAAGGTCGCGCAGTTGCCGATGGTGCTGTCCCTGATGCTGTGCACGGTCACCTTCCCCGTGGTGGCGAAGGCGCTGGCGCGCGGCGACACCGAGCGGGCCCGCGACCGGGTCGAGCGCGATGTCGCGCTCGCCGCCTGCATCGTGCTCGCCGGTGCGGCCGTGGTCTTCGCCTGCGCCCCGCAGATCATCCAACTGCTCTTCCAGCGCGGCGCGTTCACCGGCGCGGACACCGCCGCCACCGCGTCCATCATGCGCGTCTACTCGCTGGGGCTCCTCGGCCACTGCCTCGTCGGCGCGCTCGTCCGCTCCTACTTCTCCGCGGGCCGGCCCACCTGGTATCCGGTCGCCTCGATGGCGCTCGGAATGACCCTCACCGCCGGAGTGGGCACCCTGACCGTCGGCACCTGGGGCGTGGCCGGGATCGCCGCCGCCAACGCCCTCGGCATCACCTTCACCGCCGTGCTGCTGCTGACGGCGATGGACCGGCGCAGCGTTCCCGTCCGGCTGCCCGTGGTCCTCCTCGAACTCGGCAAGACGCTGCTCGCGGCCGTGGCCGCCACGGCCGCCGGGCTGGTGTGCGCGGCCCGGGTCGGGCAGCCGCTGGGGTCCCTCGCCGTCGGGTGCCTGGCCATCGGGACCGTCTTCGGCCTCCTCCTGTGGGCCCTGAACGTCCAGGCGTTCGTACCCGCCGTCCGCTTCGCGACCAGAAAGCTCCGTCATGACCGTTGAAACAGCGCTCAAGGACACCCCGGGACTCAGATCGAGAGAACTGCTGCCGGGCCGCTCTCCCTGGGTGGCGATGTACCACTCGGTGGACGACTGCTCCGACGACCCGTACAACGTCACCGTCACCCCCGACCGGCTCCAGCAGCAACTGCGCTGGCTGCGCTCGCGCGGGCTGCGCGGCGTCAGCGTCGCCGAACTCCTGCGGGCCCGCGGCCGGGGCGCCGGGCGCGGTCTGGTCGGCCTCACCTTCGACGACGGCTACGGCGACTTCGTCGAGAACGCGCTGCCGCTGCTGCGGCACTACGAGTGCACCGCCACCGTCTTCGTCCTCGCGGGCCGCCTCGGCGGCGAGAACGCCTGGGACACCGAGGGCCCGCGCAAGCCGCTGCTGACCCCGCAGGGCATCAGGAAGGCGGCCGCGGCGGGCATGGAGATCGGCTCGCACGGCCTGATGCACGTCGACCTCACCCACGCGGACGAGGACCAGCGCCGGGCCGAGGTCCAGCGCAGCAAGGCGCAGATCGAGGAGATCACCGGCGGCGAGGTGCTCGGCTTCTGCTACCCGTACGGGTATGTGGACTCCGCGACGGTGGAGGCGGTCCGCCGGGCCGGCTACCGCTACGGCTGCGCCATCTCCCCGGGCCCGCTGACCAGCGTGCACGCCATGCCGCGCGTCTACGTGGGGCAGCGGGACACCCCGTGGCGGCTCGAACTCAAGCGCCGGGCCCACCGGGTGCTGCGACGCCCCTGGCAGGTCGGGGAGTGCGCGCGGTGAAGGTGCTGCACGTCATCACCGGCCTGGGCGCGGGCGGCGCGGAGCAGCAACTGCGGCTGCTGCTGCGCCATGTGCCGGGCACCCACGACGTCGTGACCCTGACCAATCCGGGCCAGGTCGCCGAGGGGCTGCGCCGCGACGGGGTGCGCGTCACCCACCTCGGCATGGCGGGCAACCGGGACGGCCGCGCCCTGCCCCGCCTGGTGCGGCTGATCCGCGAAGGGCGTTACGACCTCGTCCACACCCACCTCTACCGGGCCTGTCTGTACGGCCGGATCGCGGCCCGGCTCGCCGGGGTCCGGGCGATCGTCGCCACCGAGCACTCGCTCGGCGACTCCCAGATCGAGGGGCGCCCGCTGACCCGCTCGGTGCGCGCCCTGTACCGGACGGGCGAGCGGCTCGGGCGCACGACGATCGCCGTGTCCCCCGCGGTGGCCGACCGGCTCGGCGCGTGGGGCGTGGCCCGGGACCGGGTGGCGGTCGTCCCCAACGGCGTGGACGTGCCGCGGTTCGCCCACGACCCCGGGGCGCGGGCCGCGGCCCGCAGCGCCCTGGGGCTGCCGCCCGACGCGTTCGTCGTCGGCGGGGTGGGACGGCTGGTCGAGGGCAAGCGGTTCGGCGTCCTCGTCGAGGCGCTGCGCGAACTTCCCGACGACGTCCACCTGTTGCTGGTCGGCACCGGCCCGCAGGAGGAAGCCCTGCGGGCGGCGGCGGAGCGCGCCGGGGTCCTCGGCCGCCTGGTCCTCGCCGGGGAGCGCCCGCACACCGCGGAGCGCGCCGACGGCACGCTCGACCTGCCCGCGCTGCTGTCCGCGATGGACCTGCTCGCGTCCCCCTCCGTCGACGAGGCGTTCGGCCTGGCCGTGGTGGAGGCGCAGGCCGGCGGGCTGCCGGTGCTCTACGTGACCTGCCCCGCGGTCGACGACCTGCCGCCGGGCACGGAGGCCCGCGCCGTCCGTGTCCCGGGTGACACCGCCTCGTTCGTCCGTGAGATCCGAAGAGTCCGCGAGGAGCCGGGCGGCGCCAGGCAGCCGTCGCAGGCCGCTCTCCACTACAGCATCGCCCGTAGCGCCGCACTGCACCACGACGTGTACGTGACGGCCGCGGGCGCCCCGACATCAGGAGTGAGTACGTGATGACCGAAGCCGCCCAGGACAGGAGCGCCCCGCGCGCCCCGCTCGCCCGCGCCGCCGCCCGGACCCGGAGGCTGCCCCGCTGGTGGCCGCTGCCCGTGGGGCTCGTGGCCGGCGCGCTGGCCGGCGGGGTGTACGGCGCGGTCGCCACCCCGCAGTACACGGCGACCAGCTATGTGATCGCCGTGCCGACCGGGGAGTCCGACTCGATGTCCGCGCTCGGCTTCGCCCAGGCGTACAGCCGGGTCGCCACCCAGGTCGCGGTGCTCAGCGACGCCCAGGTCGCGGCGGGCGTGCCCATCAGCACGCTCCAGGCGAACGTGCGGGCGGAGACCTCGCCGGACGCGCCCATGGTCGCGATCTCGGCGTCCTCGGCCCGGCCCGCGCAGGCGATGGAGATGGCCAACGCGGTCGCCCGCGCGCTCACCGCCAACGCCAGCCACACCAAGGACGACACCCATGTGGAGCTGCTGCGCTTCACCCGGGCCGTGAAGCCGACCGACCCGTCGACGCCGTCCGCCGCGCTGACCACCCTCGTCGGCGCCAGCGCGGGCGGCCTGCTCGGCGGGCTCGCGCTGCTCGCCAGGCCGCGCCGGAGCGTGGGCCAGGCCGCCACGACGGCCACCGTGCCGGCTCCCGCCGAGCCCCGGCCCGAGCCCGTGGCCGCCTCCGCGGTGCGGGGCGCCTGATGCCGAGCGGCGCGGCGGCGCCCGTCGTCTCGGTGTGCGCGGACGCCGCCGGGTTCGGGGCGCTGCGCGAGGAGTGGAACCGGCTGCACCGGTCCTGCGCGACCGCGACCCCGTTCCAGAGCCACGCCTGGCTCCACTCGTGGTGGCTCTCCTACGGCAGCGCGGGCCGGCTGCGCGTCGTCCTCGTACGGCAGGACGGGCGGCTCGTGGCGGCCGCGCCCCTCATGCGGCGGCTGCGGCCGTTCCCGACGCTCACCCCGCTCGGCACGGACATCTCCGACTTCAGCGACGTGCTGGTCGACGCGGACCCGCCCGGCGGGTCCGACGCCGTGCTCGACGCGCTCGGCGCCGGACTGTGGCGGCTGGCCGGGACGGCGGTCGTCGACTTCCGCGAGGTGCGGCCCGGCAGCACGGTCGAGGCCCTGTACGACCGGTGGCGCGGACCGCGGCGCCGGCTCGACGACTCGGCGTGCCTGGAACTGCCCGCGCTGCCCATGGACGACCTGGTGCAGCGGCTGCCCCGGCCCCGCGCGCAGCGGGCCCGCGCCAAGATGCGCAAGCTGGACGCCACCGGGATCGAGCGCCGGGTGGTGCCCCCGGGCGAGGTCGACGCGTCGGTGCGCCGCCTGCTCGAACTGCACCAGTTGCAGTGGCAGGAGCGGAAGGTGACGACGGAGCACGTCAAGCCGCGGTTCGCCGAGCATCTGAGCCGGTCCGCCACGCTCATGGCCGAGACCGGCGACGCCGTCGTCACGGAGTTCACCCTGGACGGCACCGTCGTCGCCGCCGACCTGACCTTCGTCTCGCCGCGGCTCGCGGGCGGCTACCTCTACGGCGCGCACCCGGAGCTGCGGGAGCGCAAGATCGACGTCGCCACGATGCTGCTGCGCAGTTGCGCCCAGCACCTCCAGGACGGCTCCCCCGCCGGGGTGCTGAGCCTGCTGCGCGGCACCGAGCCCTACAAGCTGCACTGGCGGCCGGAGCGGCTGGTCAACCAGCGGCTGCTGCTCGCCCGCGCCGGTTCCGCCCCGCAGCTGGCGGCGCTCCTCGCCGACGTGCGCGCCCGCTCGCTGGCCAGAGCCGCGCGGCGGGCGTGGAAGGAGCGCGGTGACGACCGGCCCTCGACGTAGAGGACCGGCCGCCACCGCGCTCACCGGGCGCGCCGGTTCAGGAGCGGCGCTCCCACCAGTCGAACCGCAGGCACAGCTTGCCGCCGAGCCAGTGCTCGACCCACTCGCCGAGGTTCACCGGCGAACACTGCGGAGGCGTGGTCGGGTTGGTGGGCTCGGTCGGGACCGTGGGTTCGGTCGGCTGGTCGGTCGGCTTGTCGCGGCCGGTCAGCGCCGCCCGGTAGACCTCCGACGCCTTCGGGTTCGCGTCGCACTGCCACACCCCGTGCGGGCAGTAGTCCGTCAGGGTGTTGTAGAGCGGCTTGTGCTCGTCCATCCAGGCGAGCATGCGCTTCATGTACTCGGCGTTGTCGCCGTTGCGGAACAGCCCCCACTCCGGGTACGAGATCGGCTTGCCGTGCTCCGCCGCGAAGTCGACCTGGGCCTGGAGCCCGTACGGCTCGGACACCTGCTCGTCGAAGGACTTGCCCTCCGGCTGGTCGTAGGAGTCCATGCCGACGATGTCGACGACGTCGTCACCGGGGTAGCAGTCGGTCCACGGGACGGCGTCCCGGCCGCGGCTCGGGGTGAAGTCGAAGCGGAACTTCTGTCCCGGCACCGACCGCATCACCGTGACGATCCGTTTCCAGTACTTCTTCCAGGACTCGGGGTCGGGACCGCACCGGTGGGTGTACGTGGTGCCGTTCATCTCCCAGCCGAGCACCACCACGGTGTCCGGCACGTCCAGGTCGACCAGGTTCTCGGCCAGGGCCCGGTAGTGCCGGTCGAAGTCGCCCTGCGCGCCCTGCTGGAGCAGCTTGCGCACCTCGGCGTCCGGAACGCCCTCCTCGTTGCGCTCCAGCATCGGCACGTTGAGGACGAGGAGCCGGTCGTCGCGCTCCTTGCGCCACTTGGCCCAGCTGTCCAGGAACGACTGGTCGCCCTCGATGTTGCTCCACCTGTCCCCGGGCAGATAGGTGTGACCGACCCGCAGATCGGCTCCGCCGAGCCACCGCGACAGCTGTGCCATCCGGGTCACGCCCCGGGGCCCGTAGTCCAGGTAGGCGCCGAACGCGGGGTACTTGGGTGTGCCCTTGCCGGGCCCCTCGCTCGGCGACGCGGACTCGGTCGGCGCGCCGGTCGGTGAGCCGGACGGTGCGCCGGTCGGAGCGGCGGTCGGGGTGTCCGACGGAACCGGGTCCTGGCTGGCGGACGCGCTCGGCTCCGGCGCGGGCTCTTCGGCCGCCGCGACCGGGTCCGCGGCCGCGGGGCTCGGGTCGGCGGCGCCGTCCGGCCACCACGGGACGGGGTCCGTTCCGGTGGTCGGTGTCGGGTCGGGGCGCGGGGTGGCGTCCGCGACCTCCGTGGTGACGGATCCTGAGGCGACCACCAGCGAGACCAGCACTCCCGCGGTGATCAGCGGCAGTCGTCTGTTCTTCGTCCAACGGCGTTCTGCGGCCATGCCTTGCTCCTCGTGCGCGATGCTCCATTTCTGACAATCAGTCATATATATGCCCAATGCGCCAATCGGGGACCGGCCGATGGCCGTTCTTCGTCACCCTCGCGGGCTAGTTCCTTGAACTCCTGGAAGGAATCGACACATGCTCGACCCCTGTGTCCCGGTGGTGCTGCTGAGAATCGACCCCAACCCCTTCCACCACGGCACCCTGGGGGCGGTGCGGTCCCTGGGGCGCTGCGGCGTCGAGGTGCACGTGGCGGCCGAGGCGGACCGCAGCCCGGTCGCCCGCTCACGCTTCGTCAGCCAGATGCATCCGCCACCGCCGCCCGGGGCCCCGCTGGGCGAGATCGCCGAGGCCCTGCGGCGGACCGCGGACCGGATCGGCCGGCCGGCCGTGCTGATCCCGATGGACGACGCCGGTGCCATCGCCGTGAGCCGGCTGGGCGAGGCGCTGTCCGGGACGTTCCTGCTGCCGGACCAGCCGGGGCACCTGGCCGAACGCGTCGCGGACAAGGCGCTGCTGCCCGGCCTGTGCCGCAGCGCCGGCATCGCCCACCCGGCCACCGTGGAGCCGCGCGACGAGGAGGAGGCGGCCGCCGCGGTCGGCGACCTCGGCGCGCCCGTCGTGGCCAAGTGGAGCCGCCCGTGGCTGCTGCCCCCGGACGCCGGACTGCGCAGCACCTGCCTGATCAGCACCCCGCACGAGGCCAGGAGCCTGTACCGCAGGGGACGGGGGACCGGCAGCGCCCTGCTGCTCCAGAAGCACCTGGCTGCCGGCGGCGGTGACTGGTTCTGCCACGGCTACGCCGACGGGAACGGCCGGCTGCACGGCGGCGGAGCGGGGAGCAAGCACCAGGCGTGGCCGCGCGGCGCGGGCCTGACCGCCGTGGGCCGCTGGACTCCGGTCCCCGAACTCCAGTCCATGGTCGAGCGCCTGGTCGGGGAGTTGCGCTACCGGGGCATCTTCGACATCGACTTCAGGATCGACCCGGAGTCGGGCCGGTACTGCCTGCTGGACTTCAACCCGCGTCCGGGCGCGCAGTTCCGGCTGTTCGCGGACGGGGACGGCCTGGACGTGGTGCGGGCCCAGTACCTCGACCTGACGCACCAGCGGCTGCCCGCGGGACGCCCCCTGCCGGGCCGCACCTTCGTCGTGGAGAACTACGCGCCGCTGTCCGCCCTCGGCGCCCTGGTGTCCGCCGCCCTGCCCGCCCAGCGCAACTCCCCGCTGCGCGAACTGGCCTGGCACGCACCGGACGACCCGGCCCCCGCACGGCACATGGCCGCCGAGTGGTCCCGCCACGCGGTGCGCCGTCTGCTGCGCAGGTCGGGCCCGCCGCCCGCGGCCCTCCCCGGCCACCGCACCGAACCTCCTGTCGCCACCCGCACCACTCCGGACGAACGAAAGGCGAGCTGCTGATGTACGACCTGCTGATCGTGGGGGCGGGCCCGTACGGCTTGTCCATCGCCGCGCACGCCGAGGCCAGAGGACTGCGCACCGCGGTCTTCGGCAGACCGATGGAGTCGTGGCGGTACGCCATGCCCCGCGGCATGTTCCTCAAGTCGGAGCCGTGGGCCTCCAACCTCTCCGCGCCCGGCGCCGCCTTCCGCCTGGACCAGTACTGCGCGGGCATCGGGACGACAGCGCGGCACGGGCACCCCATCCCCGTGGAGACGTTCGCGGAGTACGGGCTGTGGTTCGCCCGACAGGCGGTGCCGCACCTGGACGAGCGGATGATCCGCCGCGTCGACGCGGCGCCCGAGGGCTTCACGCTGGAGACCGAGGACGGTCAGCTGCTGCGCGCCGGGGCGGTCGCCCTGGCCACCGGAGTGCTGCCGTACCTGAACCTCCCGCAGGCGCTGCGCGGACTGACGGAGGATCACGTCACGCACAGCAGCCGCCACAGCGACCTCGACCGGTTCGCCGGAGCGGACGTCACCGTGGTCGGCGGCGGCCAGGCGGCCCTGGAGACCGCGGCGCTGCTCGCCGAGCAGTCGACCCGGGTACGGCTCGTCGCCCGCGCCCCCCGACTGGCCTGGAACACCGTCCCGCCGCCCTGGGAGCGGCCCTGGTGGAAGAGCCTGCGGGCACCGCACAGCGGCCTCGGCTGCGGCTGGCGCAACTGGTTCTACGCGGAGCGGCCGGGTGCCTTCCGCCGGCTGCCCGAGCGCACCCGGGCCGACATCTCCGCGACCGCGCTCGGTCCCGCGGGCGCCTGGTGGATCAGGGACCGGGTGGCGGCGGCGGACCTCGACATCCGGCTCGGGCGGTCGATCGTGGAGGCCCGGCTCGCGGCGGGTCGGCTGCGGGTGCGCACGGCGGGACCGGGGACGGACGGGGAGGAGTTCACGACCGATCACGTCATCGCGGCCACGGGCTTCGAGGCGAGCTGCGCGCGGATGACGGTGCTCGCCCCGCGGCTGCGGAACCTGCTCGCGCCGAGTCCCGAGGGCCCGCCGCGGGTGGGCCGGGGCTTCGCGTCCGCCTATCCCGGGCTCTTTCTCGCGGGTCTGGTCACGGCGGCCGACTTCGGCCCGTCGATGCGCTTTGTCCACGGGGCGTCCTACACGGCGCCGGCGCTGGTCGACGGAGTGGAGCGGCATCTCGGGCGGCAGCCGGGGCGGGGCGGCGCGGTCGTTCCCGGGGGCCGGAGGCACGCGCCTCAGGCGGTCGCCGCGGGGGTGGCCGACGGCGGCTGAGCGGGGCCGGTGGCTCGTTGGGGTGACGTTGTGTGCGAAAGGGTGAACCGGTTCTGCACGAGGGAAGCGGCGATGGTCCACTGGTCGCCGTCATGAGAACCGCCGCGTCGCTGCCTTCCTCCCAGCCGTCGGCGTCACGCCGTGGGGAGGCAGCCTGTGAACGCGGCTTCCTCTGTGGGTCGGGAAGAGCTCTTGCGTAGTTCTTCCCGACCTGGCACGCGGCCCTCGCGGCATTCAGCGCCTCGCGGCGCCGGCCCTGCGGTACAGGATGCCGCCCCCGACGAGCAGCCCGGCGCTGGCGGCCGCGGCGGCCAGCAGGTTCGGGTCGGCTCCCGTGTCGGCGAGCCGCTCCCGCGCCTGCGGCACCCGGATCTGGGGCGCCGCCACCGGTGACAGCACCTCCCGCCCGAGTTCCAGGTGCTCCGCGGGGGCCTGCGGCGCCTGCGGAACGGACCGGTCGGTCGGCGGCTGCGCGGGGGTGCCGGGCGTCGCGGGCGTGCTGGGCGCGACGGGCTCGGCCGGCGGAAGGTGCTCCTCGGCGGGCGCGGGGGCGGCCGACGCGTCACCGGAGCCCGCGCACGCGTTGCCCGTCGACGGGTTGAGCGCGCCGACCACGTCGGCGGTGTTCCCGCAGAGGTTCAGGCCGACGTCCACGGGGGCCTGGACCGTGTTCCCCGACAACAGCCCGGGGGAGTTCGCGGTGGTCCCGGACGGGGACGTCCCGCTCCGGCCGTGGGCGTCCTGCGGATGGATGTCGGCCGCGGACGCGGACGCGCCCGCGTCCCCCTCGTCACCGGTCAGGGCCGCGGCGCTGGAGCCGGGCATGGAGAGCATGCCCGTCGCTGCCGCGGCGGCCATGACACCGATCTTCAGTGCCTGCCTCAATGCGTTTCCCTTCCTGCTGAAGTCCTGCTGAGGTCCTGCGTGAGGTCCTGCGTGGGGTGCTGCGTGAGGTCCTGCCGTCACAGCACGGCCGACCCTGGATCCCGAGGGCGTCCAGGGTCGGCCGGTGGCTGAGTGCCGGGGTATTTCAGACGTTGGCGCAGCTGTTGCCGAAGGCCGGGTTCAGCAGCGCGATGACGTTGACGCTGTTGCCGCAGACGTTGACCGGCACGTGGACCGGGACCTGGACGACGTTGCCGGACAGGACGCCCGGGGAGCCCACGGCCGCACCCTCGGCGCCGGCGTCCGCGAACGCGGGGGCGGCCATGCCGAGGGCCATGATGACGCCGGCGACGACGGTGGCGCTCTTCTTCAGGGACATGTGTCTCTCCTTATTTCTGAGAAATATGAATGACGAGCCAGTTCGAAAGGGGATCACTTTCTCGCCCGGCCCCTCGACAAGGAAAACGAGGCAACCGCGGGCTAGGAAACTGTGTGCCCGCTTAATTGATGAAAGGGTGCGGCCATTCGGGCACAAAAAAACTCGGGCCGCCCGCGATCCGAGGAAGCGGGCGGCCCGAGCTCTCCGTGCGGCGGCCGGTCAGCCGTTCGCGACGCCGTTGCCGGACAGGACCGGGATGTCGCTCAGGATGTGCGACAGCGGCTCGTCGCCCTTCGCCTGGGTCGAGTTCTCGGTGCACTGCTGGTTCTGCGGGGCCGACAGGACCGGGATGTCCTGGACGGCGATCGGCACGAGACCGACGAGCGAGCCGACGTTGCCCTTGACGGGCAGGCCGACACACGGCTTGTTCAGCGACCCCTGGACGAGGCCGAGCTGCGGGCTCATGTCACCCTCGGTCATGGAGTTGCCGAAGGCCTGCTTCGCGCCGTTGCCGCTGAGCGAGGTGGTGCCGCCGTCGTCACCGAGGGCGAGCGCGGGGGCGGCCGCGGCCGCGGAGACGCCGACGACGGAAACGGCGACTGCTGCGGCAGCCATAGCCTTCTTGAGCATTGATGTGTTCCTTTTCTGACAGGCACCGGTTTGCTGCGAAGGGAACAACTCCGAGCCGTGTGAATGGTTCTTCAGGTTCACTCGTTTGCCCGCAGGGTGCCTGGGGCGACCAGTTCCGGCGGCGGGTCGGATAGTCATTTCTTCGGTACCGGGCGAAGGCCCCCGTCCGGGTGAACGTGGACAACCGATCCGCGGATCCGGAGTTGTTCACGGTGCTCCCAAAACGCAAATGAAGGGGAACCTCTCATGATGAAGAAGGCTATGGCTGCCGCGGCGGTCGCCGCTTCGGTCGTCGGTGTCTCGGCTGCCGTGGCTGCGCCCGCGATGGCGATCGGCAACGACGGTGGCACCACGTCCCTCAGCGGCAACGGTGCCGAGCAGGCGTACGGCAACTCCGCCACCTACGGCAGCATGAGCCCGCAGATGGCGCTCATCCAGGGCTCGCTGAACAAGCCCTGCATCGGCCTGCCGGCCAAGGTCAACGCCGGGTCGCTCGTCGGTGTCGTGCCGGTGTCGCTGCAGGACATCCCCGTCCTGTCGGCCCCGCAGAACCAGCAGTGCACGGAGAACTCGACCCAGGCGAAGGGCGACGAGCCGCTGTCGCACGTCCTGGACGACATCCCGGTTCTCTCCGGCAACGGTGCCGGCAACAACTGACGTACCGCGCATGTCCCGTTGGGCCGCCGATTTTTCGGCGGCCCAACGCCTTTTCCGGCCCGTGCGGCGAACGAGTTGTTTTCGCCCCGGCGTGCGCGGGCTGCCCGGAGGGAAAAAGAAGATGTGCCTACGATCCTCGCGCATCGATCCCTTCGCAGTGGAGAGTCACGATGAGGAAAAGGTTTCTGCAGGGCGGCCGTAAAAGGATGGCGATCGGCGCTCTCGCGCTCGGATTTCTGGCCTTTTCCGGTGTCGCGGCCGGACAGGTGGCGGGTGCTCTGCCCGCGCGGGTGGATGCCTTCAGCGGCCTGAAGAATCGTCCCGCCGGTGGCAGCGGCACCAATATTCTCCTGATGGGAACGGACAGCCGCGACACCATCACGCGTGCGGAGAAGGAGAAATTCCACGCCGGCGGAGTCGCCTGCAATTGCAGTGACTCGATGATGCTGGTCCATCTGTCGCAGAAACACGACCGGGTCAGTGTGGTCAGCCTGCCGCGGGACTCGTACACGGAGATTCCCGCGTACGAGGAGCCCGACGGCACGAAGCGCGAGGCCCACCCGGCGAAGATCAACGCCGCGTACGCGGAAGGCGGCGCGCCGCTCGCCGTGGCGACGGTCGAATCCATGACCGGGCTGCGCATCGATCACTTCCTGCAGATCGACTTCCGGCGGTTCATCGACGGCGTCGACGCGGTCGACGGCGTGACCGTGTGCACCAAGCGCCGGCTCTCGGACTCGGCCACGAAGCTGAACCTCGCGCCCGGGAGCCACCGTCTCGCCGGGGGGCCGTCCCTGCAGTACGTGCGCTCGCGCCACGTGGACACCAGCGCCGACCTGGGACGCGTCCAGCGCCAGCAGCGGTTCCTGGTCAACGCGCTGCGGAGCGCCGGGCTGAAGAAGACCCTCGCCGACCCTGCCGGGGCGGCCGGTCTGGCCAGGACGCTGCTCGGCTCGGCCTCGGTCGACCAGGGCTTCAGCGCGTCCGATCTCATCGCCCTCGCCCGCGAACTGCGGAGCATGCCGCTCAAGGACATGGAGTTCGGGACGGTGCCCATCGCCGGGTTCAACCCGCTGATCGAGAACGTGGGCTCCACGCTGCGCTGGGACAAGGAGCGTGCCGACCGGCTCTTCACGACGCTCCGCGAGGACCGCCAGGCGACGTCCCCGAACTCCCGGACCGAGCCGCTGGACCCGCCGCGCCTCCAGGAGCAGCCCATCGTGCGCGGGGACAAGTACGCCTGCGCGTGACCCGCGAACACCCCGGGCGCTGGGCCGAACGGGTCGCGCTCCGCAACCGTCCGAATCCTCATCAGTTGATCAAGTGTGGCTCCGCAATCGGAGCTCGTTCAGTGAAGGGAAATCACATGAAGCAGAAGCTGTGGGCAACCGCGACGCTCGCGGTGTCCGTCGCCGGTCTGTCGGCCGTGGCCGCCCCGCAGGCGCTGGCCATCGGTGACGACGGCGGCACGACGTCCATCAGCGGCAACGGCGCGGAGCAGGCGTACGGCAACTCCGCGACCCACGGCGACATGAGCCCGCAGCTCGGCCTCGTCCAGGGCTCGCTGAACAAGCCCTGCATCGGTCTGCCGGCCAAGGCCAACGTCGGTTCGCTCGTCGGCGTCGTGCCGATCGCCGTCCAGGACATCCCGGTCCTGTCGGCCCCGCAGAACCAGCAGTGCACCGAGAACTCGACCCAGGCGAAGGGCGACGAGCCGCTGTCGCACATCCTGGACGACATCCCGGTCCTGTCCGGCAACGGTGCCGCGAACCACTGAAGGACCTGAGGGGGCAGTCGCCGGTGTGCGGCTGCCCCTCTCCCGGCCCCGGGCACGACGATGGCGGCGGATCGAAGGTGATCCGCCGCCATCGTCGTGCCGGAGGTCCTACTGGACCGAGGGGATCGCGTTCGTCACCGGCGCCACGAGGTCGGTGAGCTGGTGCAGTTCGTTCAGCCGGTTGAGCCCGCCGAGCTGGGCCGTGGTGCTGGGCACCGCCGCGCGCTGCTCCTCCGGGATCGCCATCGTCGACACCGAGTCGAGCGTCGCGGTCGGCGAGATGGCTTCGCCGTCACCGCCGAGCGGAAGGGGAGCGGCACCGGCCGACGGCACCGCGATCGCGGTGGCACCGACGGCGAGCAGGACAGCGGTCATGGCGCGTCGAGTTGAGGTCATGCCCCTACAACGGTGCGCCCGTCCGGGCAGATACGGGGGCCGGGGGGTGCCCACCCGTCAGGTCTAAGCGGCGGCCGGCCTGTTCGGTTCCGGTGGCCGCCCGGCTCCGGCGCGGCGCAGGGGTGCCGTACGGGTGTAGGGGCCACGTACGCTCCGCGGCATGGCGGGTGAGGTGGGGCTTGCGCTGATCGTGGCGGTCGCGGGATGTGTGCAGTGGCTGACCGGGATGGGGTTCGCGCTGGTCGCCGCGCCCGCCCTGGTGCTGCTGCTCGGGCCCGCCGACGGGGTGCTGCTCGCCATCTGCGCCGGGGGAGTGGTGAGTTGCGCCGGGCTCGTGGGCGGGTGGCGGCGGGTGCGGCCGCGGGACATGGTGCCGTTCGTGGCGGCGGCCGTGTGCATGGTGCCGGTCGGGACGTGGACGGCGGCGCGGCTGTCCGAACCGGTCCTGATGACGGTGTTCGGCTCGCTCGTGTGCGGGGCGGTGGCGCTGGTCGCGCGCGGTGCGCGGCTGCCGGGGCTCGGCGGGCCCGGGGGCGCGGTGGTCGCCGGGGGCGCGGGCGGGTTCATGAACGCGGCGGCCGGGGTGGGCGGCCCGCCGTTCTCCCTGTACGCCGTGAACTCGGGCTGGGCCATGCGGGAGTTCGTGCCGAACGCGCAGTTCTACGGGGTGGTGGTCAATGTCGTGTCGGTCGCTTCGGGGGGACTGCCGGGGCTGGACGCGCGGGAGTGGGGCGTGGCGGGCGGGGCGTTGTTCGCGGGTGCGCTGGTGGGACGGGCGTTGGCCGGGCGGGTGCCGGAGCGCGGGATGCGGGGGCTTGTTCTGGGGCTGGCCCTGGCGGGCGGGGTGGTCGCCCTGGGGAAGGGGGTGTGGGGGTTGTAGGGCGGGTGCGGGCCGGTCGCGCCCCCCGGCGGAGCCGCCGATGGAGATGCGCAACGCGCGCGATCTCCATCGGCTCAACAGATACTGCGGGCTCGTGGCGCAGGGGTCAGGCTGCCAGTGACCGAACCTGAGGCCGGAGGTAGGGCATGGCAGCGGCGAGACGCCTTCTTCTGGGGGGCCTGCTCCCCCTCGTCACGATCGTGGCGGCGGGCTGCGGCTCGGCGCCCGCCGACAGCGGCGCGCAGGCCGTCTCCGCGCCCCGGGCCGCCGGCGGGGCCTTCACCCACCCCGGTGTCCTCGTCGGCAAGGACCAGCTGACGGCCGCCCGCGACCACGTGGCCCGCAAAGAAGAGCCGTGGCTGTCGGCGTACCGGGAGATGAGCCGCAGCAAGTACGCCGCGCTCGACTACACGCCCAAGGCGTACGAGACCGTGGAGTGCCCGCCCGACACCCGCCCGGGGCAGGGCTGCGTCGAGGAGCGCGAGGACGCCATCGCCGCGTACACCCAGGCCCTGCTGTGGAACATCACCCGGGACAAGGCCCACGCCGAGAAGGCCGTGGAGATCATGGACGCCTGGTCGGACAAGGTGAAGCGGCACACGGAGGGCAACGCCGGACTCCAGACCGCCTGGGCCGGCAGCTCCTGGGCCAAGGCCGCCGAGCTGACGCAGTACACGTACGACGGCTGGCCCGACGGGCAGGAGCTGAAGTTCCAGCGGATGCTGCGCGAGGTGTACCTGCCCGTGGTGCAGCCCGGGTCCGCCGACTTCAACGGCAACTGGGACCTGGTCATGGCCGACGCCACCATGAACATGGCCGTCTACCTCAACGACCACAGCGCCTTCGACAAGGCCGTGCACCACTTCCGCGCGCGCGTGCCCGCCTACTTCTACCTCTCCTCCGACGGTCCGCTGCCGGTCGAGCCCGAGGGCAGCGGCATCGACACCCCGGCCAAGCTCCAGACGTACTGGTTCGGGCAGACCACCTTCAAGGACGGCCTCGCCCAGGAGACCTGCCGCAACTTCAAGCACGCCAGCTACTCGCTGGCCGCCACCTCGCACATCGCCGAGACCGCCTGGCACCAGGGCGTCGACCTGTACGGCGAGGTGAAGGACCGGCTGCGGGCCGCGCTGGAGTTCCACTCCAAGTACCAGCTCGGCGCCGCCGCCCCGTCCTGGCTGTGCGGCGGCAAGGTGCAGCGGGACATGGGGCCCGACACCGAGGTCGGCCTCAGCCACCTGCGCGGCCGTCTCAAGATGGACCTCCCGCAGACCGAGAAGCTGACCCGCAAGGAGCGGCCCGAGGGCACCGACGACCTCTTCGTGGCCTGGGAAACCCTGACCCACGCGACCGCCGCCTGACGGATTCGCGTTCTGCCGCCCTCATGACGTAGAGTCGGGTTCACCGACGCGGGGTGGAGCAGCTCGGTAGCTCGCTGGGCTCATAACCCAGAGGTCGCAGGTTCAAATCCTGTCCCCGCTACTGAAGGCCGAGGCCGGAATCTCATCGAGATTCCGGCCTCGGTCGTTTCCGCGCGTCCGCCACCCGTACGGACCACACCAGGTCGCCGCCGCCGCGCTCCCCGGGAACCCTTGACGAGACGCCGGAAACCGGGCGCGGACGTGTCAGGAGACGAGCGGTGGGGAAGCGCGGAGGACGGCACAGATCGGTCGCGGACAGCAGCGGTACGCGGTGGTTCCTGCGGGCGCTGCCGGTCCTGCTGATCCTGGGCGGCGCCTGCTACGAGTACGTCACCCCCTCCGGCTTCTCCGGGGCCCCGCTGTTCAGCGCGGCGCCCCTGGTCACCGCCCCGTTCTTCTCGCTGCGCAGCACGGTCCTGGCCGGGCTCGGGTCGGTCCTCGCGATCCTCGTCGTCCACTTCAGGTACACCCAGCGGGTCGGCACCGACATCGTCACCGAGATGGCCACCGTGGCCACCGTCTGCGTGCTCGCCTGCTTCATCAACCAGATCGTGCGGCGCAGCAACGAACAGCTGGACTCCGCCCGGCGGATCGCCCAGGCCGCCCAGTTCGCCGTTCTGCCCGAACCGGCCGACCGGATCGGCGGCCTCGCCATCGCCGCACGCTACGAGGCCGCGCAGGCCGGCGCCTTCATCGGCGGTGATCTGTACGCCGTCCAGGACACTCCGCACGGCGTGCGCATCGTCGTCGGGGACGTGCGCGGCAAGGGCATGGGCGCGGTCTCCGCCGTCGCCGTCGTCATCGGGGCGTTCCGGGAGGCCGCCGAGCAGGAGGGCAGCCTGGAGGCGGTCGCCCTGCGCCTGGAGCGGGCGCTGGCCCGCGAGGGCACCCGGCGCGACGGCATCGACGACTTCGAGGGCTTCACCACCGCCGTGCTCGCCGAGATCCCGCACGGCGAGCAGCGCGTCCGCATCGTCAACCGCGGCCACCCCGAGCCGATCCTGCTGCTCGGCGACGGCACGGTCCGGACGATCCCCGTCGTCGACGGCGTGGGCGCGCTGCCGCTCGGGATGGGCGAGCTCGGCTCCTGGCCGGACCGGGTCGCCGAGGCCGAGTTCCCCGGCGGGGCCACGCTGCTGCTCTACACCGACGGGCTCTCCGAGGCGCGCGACGCCGCGGGCGTCTTCTACGATCCGGCGGCCCGGCTGTCCGGGCGGATCTTCCCCGGGCCGGAGGAGCTGCTCCTCTCCCTCGCCGCGGAGGTGCGCGCGCACACCGGTGGCGGCGCTACGGACGACATGGCTCTGCTCGCGGTGCGGCGGCCGTGACTCTCCGCAGACGCTGCCGATAACAATTGACGAACCGTCAGAACAGTGGCCGGTTCACACCGCCGGTCAAGTCGCCCCTTTCCGGCCGGTCCTGACCCGATAAATCCCGGCCCAGGACGTGAACGATCAGTAGGAACAGCTTGGAATTACTGTCTGCTGTCTATTAACGTTCGATAACGCAGCGCGGTCGTCCCAGCCGTCACCAGCGACGGCTCCGCGCGCACGCGCTTAATCCCGCAAGGGAGCCGGGGAACCACCAACTTGGGGTGAATCGGGCATCTTTGGGTGCTCGTAGGAGACCTTCCTGCTCCGAACCCGTCAGCTAACCCGGTAGGCGAGAAGGAAGGAAAGGAGAGCGCCCCCGTGGCGTCGAACCGGCCTGCCCCCGAGTTCTCCTCAGTGAAGGATCCGTCGACCGACGCGTTCGGCCCCCAGCCCGAGAGCTGGGAGGAGTGGAACCCCACCGAGGAGTCCGTCCGCCCCGTCCGCGGCAGGCACCGCGTGGCCCGGCAGCGCGGAGGTCTCGCGCGCAGCTCCACCGTTCTCGGCGTCGGCGTGATCGCCGCCGTCGGCGCGGGCGGCATCGCCACCGCGCAGGGCGGCAAGCCCGCCGTCCACATCTCCATGCCCGACCTGTCCGCCGTCAAGGACTCGCTGCCCGAGGCCACGTCGCTGCCCGGTGTCGGCGCGCTCATATCCGACGGCTCCGAAGGCGCTGACGGCTCCGACGCCACCGCCGCCCCGCTCACCACGGTCGGCAGCGGGACGTCCGACGCGGGCGAGGCGCTGCGCACCCGGATCCTGGCCCAGGCCGAGACCCAGCAGGACGCCGCCGACGCCGCCGCCAAGCAGGCCGCCGAGCAGGCCGCCGCCGAGCAGGCCGCCGACGAGGCCGTCGCCAAGAAGGCGGAGGCCGACAAGAAGGCCGCCGCCGAGAAGAAGAAGGCGGAGGAGGAGGCCAAGAAGAAGGCCGAGGCCGAGCGCCTCGCCAAGCTGGCCAAGAGCTACAAGCTCCCCGTCGCCTCCTACACGATCACCGGCACCTTCGGGCAGCCCGGCGCCATGTGGTCCTCCGGCTACCACACGGGCCTGGACTTCGCCGCTTCCACGGGTACCCCGATCTACGCCGTCCACTCCGGCACCGTCACGGAGGCCGGCTGGGCGGGCGCGTACGGCTACCGCACGATCATCACCCTCGACGACGGCACCGAGCTGTGGTTCTGCCACCAGTCGTCGATCAACGTCAGCGCCGGCCAGAAGGTCTCCACCGGCGATGTCATCGGCCGCGTGGGCGCCACGGGCAATGTCACCGGACCCCACCTCCACCTGGAGGTCCACCCCGGCGGGGACGCCACCGGCATCGACCCGGCCGCATGGCTGCGCGAGCGCGGCCTGACCCCCTGAGCAGCCGGTTCGTCCGCGTTCTCTGAACTCCGGCGGTCCTGGCGGCAACCCCCCGACGCCAGGGCCGCCGGTTTTGCCTGTCCTTGAAGCGCGTACCGCCCGGATCATGGAATGCCGTGCTCCGGAAGGGCGTTGAAACAGGGCATGACTTCTTCTGTTCTGCGCCCCCTCGGCTCCTCCGGCCTCGACGTCTTCCCGCTCTGCCTCGGCGGCAATGTGTTCGGCTTCACCGCCGACGAGGCCAGCAGCTTCGAGGTGCTCGACGCCTACGTCGCGGGCGGCGGCAACTTCATCGACACCGCCGACTCCTACTCGGCCTGGGCGCCGGGCAACAAGGGCGGTGAGTCCGAGACCCTCATCGGCCGGTGGGCCAAGGCCCGCGGCCGGCGCGACGACGTCGTCATCGCCACCAAGGTAGGCCGCCACCCCGACTTCCCCGGCCTGCGCGGCGACAACATCAAGGCCGCCGCCGACGCCTCGCTGCGCCGCCTCGACACCGACTACATCGACCTCTACTACACGCACTTCGACGACGACGAGACCATCCCGGTCGAGGAGATCATCGGCGCGCTCGACGAGCTGGTGAAGGCCGGCAAGGTACGGCACATCGCCGTCTCCAACATCTCGCCGGAGCGGCTGCGGGAGTCCCTGGACTTCTCCGACCGCGAGGGACTCGCCCGCTACGTGGCCATCCAGCCGCACTACAACCTCGTCTCGCGCGACACCTACGAGGGCGAGCGACAGGACATCGCCTCGCGCGCGGGCCTGGGCGCAGCCCCGTACTGGTCGCTGGCCTCCGGCTTCCTGACCGGCAAGTACCGGCCGGGTGTGAGCGTCGACAGCGTCCGCGCCGACAAGGCCGGCGGGTACCTGGAGACCGAGCGCGGGCAGCGCGTCCTCACCGCGCTCGACGAGGTCGCGCAGGCGCACGGCGCCGAGGTGGCCACCGTCGCCCTCGCCTGGCTCGCCTCCCGGCCCACCGTCACCGCGCCGATCGCCTCCGCGCGCACCGCCGCGCAGCTGCCGGCCCTGATGGCCGTCGCCGAGCTGGAGCTGACCGAGGCCGAGCTGGCCCGGCTGACCGAGGCGTCCGCCTGAGGCCCCACGCCCTAGGGCGACACACGCCCTAGTACTGATACGGGTTGTACGCGGGGCCGCCGGTCATCGGCGGTACCGCGTACACCGGTGGCCGCCAGACCGGGACCGGGGCCGCCGCCCGTGAGCCGTACGCGAGGGCGGGGCGTGCGGCGGCGCGCAGCTCCCACAGGGCGTCGAGCAGCTCCCGCTCCCGTACGACGAAGTCGGCGCCGGCCCGGCCCCTGCGGCCCCGGCGCCGCAGCAGGGCCAGCGACGTCGCGTACGACTCGTACGCGGCGACGGACTCGGCGGCCGGCCGGCCGCCGTGGTGCGCGGCGAACTCCCGCGCCAGGCGCCGCGCCTTCAGCGAGCCGAGCGCGAACGGCTCGGGCGGGGTGAACCAGCCCGCCGCCACGTACGCGGGCAGCTCCTCGCGCACGGTGCGCAGTTCGCGCTGGCGCACGTACACCGCGAGCCAGGTGATCAGGCCGAACACCGGCACCATGAAGGCCGCGTAGACGGCGAAGAAGCCGTACTCGCCGAGCGACGACGAGCCGTTCCAGAAGGCGTGCATGCCCATCGCGCAGAGCAGGCCCGCCAGCGGCAGCAGGAAGCGGCGGACCCGGCCCCGGTCGCGCGCGGTGACCGCCGCGATGCCGAAGCCGATGCCGGTGAGCACCGTGAAGAGCGGGTGTGCGAACGGAGACATCACGATCCGCACGAAGAAGGTGGCGGCGGTGACCGAGCTGAGGCCCGGTCCGGTCCCCGCCAACTGGTCGGTGCCGAAGGCGTTCCCGAGGTACAGGATGTTCTCGGTGAACGCGAAGCCGGTCGCGGTGATCCCGGCGATCACGATGCCGTCGACGACGGAGTCGAAGTCCCGTCTGCGGAAGAGGAAGACCAGCAGCACGGCCGCGGCCTTCGCGGATTCCTCGACGATCGGGGCGATGACGGTGGCGCCGAGGGTGTCGGCGCCGGTCGGGTCGGCGGTGGCGGTCTCTATCCAGCGCGTCGCGAAGCTGTTGGCGACGATGGCTATCAGGGCCGCGGCGCAGGCGCCCCAGGCGAACGCGAAGATCATGTTCCGCCAGGGGCCCGGCCGCACCCGGTCCAGCCAGCGGAACGCGGCGGTCAGGAGCGGGACGGGGACGACGGCGAGGCCGAGCCCGACCAGGAACCCCTGGGTGCCGGTCTGCTCCCGGACGAGCGCCGCGATGACCACTCCGGACACCGCGAGCAGCGTGGCGAGGGCCGTGGCCCGGACGCCTCTCCGCTCCCACCAGCGCGGGTGCCGGACCGCGCCGCCCGGGGCCGTGCCGAGGGCGTGGTCCTGGTGGGGCGGGCAGCCGGGATACGGATCCACAGGTTGACCCTAACGAGGGATGTCCGTCCGCGCGACGGGGTCCTCGGACAGGGGTGCCCTTCCGTCCGCTTCCGCCTACGCCCGCCGGAACAGCAGGTCGTGCACCACGTGGCTCTTGTCGAGGCCCTTGCCCTCGAACCGGGTCAGCGGGCGGAAGGCGGGACGCGGGGCGTAGCCGCCGTCCGGCACCGTGTTCTCGAAGTCGGGGTGGGCGCTCAGCACCTCGAGCATCTGCTCGGCGTAGTCCTCCCAGTCCGTCGCGCAGTGCAGCAGCGCCCCGGGCTTCATCGGGCCCGCGACGAGGGAGAGGAACTCGGGCTGGACCAGGCGCCGTTTGACGTGCCGCTTCTTCGGCCAGGGGTCGGGGAAGTAGACGCGCACGCCGTCCAGGCTCGCGGCGGGGAGCATCGAGCGCAGCAGGATGATCGCGTCGCCGTTGGCCACCCGGACGTTCGTGAGGCCGTTCCTCTCGGCCAGGTTGAGCAGATTGCCCTGGCCCGGGGTGTGCACGTCGACGGCGAGGATGCCGGTGGCCGGGTCCTCCGCCGCCATCTGCGCCGTGGCCTCGCCCATGCCGAAGCCGATCTCCAGGACGATCCGGTCGACCGCGGGAGCACCGTCCCGGGCGAAGAGCGCGGGGAGGTCCAGCACCCGCTGTCCGTCGACGTCCAGGCCCCACTGGGGCCACAGCCGCTGCAGCGCGTCGCCCTGCGCGGTGGTGACCCGGCCGCGGCGCGGCTGGAAGCTGCGGATGCGCCGCTCGTGGTGCGAGTCGGCCGGATCGGGCTTCGGGCCGTCGGGGAACCGGGGCTCGTTCGGGCGCGCGGGCGGCGCCGACGGCTCGGCCGGCTCCGTCGGCTCGGGCGGCACGGACGTGGGGTGCTCAACAGACTCAGACACAGTGGGAAGATTTTACGCGTCCGGCCGGTCACAGCGCGGCGAGCGCGTCCAGGGCCCGCCGGGCCACCTCTCTGCCGATGGGGAGCGAGGCGGTGGCGGCCGGCGACGGCGCGTTCAGCACGTGGACCGTGCGGGCGCCCTCCCGGATCAGGAAGTCGTCGACGAGGGTGCCGTCGCGCAGGACCGCCTGCGCGCGCACCCCGGCCGGGGCGGGCGTGAGGTCCTCCGCCCGGACCGCCGGGACGAGACGGCGCACGGCGGCGGCGAACGCGGACCGGGACGCGGAGCGCCGCAGCTCACCGGCCCCGTACTTCCAGTGCCGCCGGGCGATGTGCCACGACCCGGGCCAGGCCAGCGTCTCCGCGAGCTCCCCGGGGCGGACGACGCCCCATCCGTAGCCCTCACGGGCCAGCGCGGGCACCGCGTTCGGCCCGACGTGGACGCCGCCGTCGATGCCGCGGGTCAGGTGCACGCCGAGGAACGGGAACGCCGGATCCGGCACGGGATAGACGAGGCCGCGCACCAGCTCGGGCCGGGCCAGCTCGAAGTACTCGCCGCGGAACGGCACGATGCGCATCCGCGGGTCGTCCCCGGCGAGGCGGGCCACCCGGTCGCACTGGAGTCCCGCGCAGTTCACCAGGACGCGGCCGCGCACGATGTCGCCGGTGCCGGTGAGCACCGCGACGCCGCGCTCGGGGCGCCGGTCGATCCGCCGCACCTCCGCGCCGTAGCGGATCTCGGCGCCGGACGCCTCGGCGAGCCGCTCGGCGACCGCGCGGTAGTCGGCGATGCCGGTGGTGCCGACGTGGATGGCGGCGAGGCCGCGCACCTCGGGCTCGTACTCCTGTATCTGGGCGGGGCCCAGCTCGCGGACCGGGATCCCGTTCTCCCTGCCGCGCTGGACCAGGGCGTGCAGGCGGGGGAGCTCGGCGCTGCCGGTGGCGACGATCAGCTTTCCGGTGACCTCGTGCGCGATCCCGTACTCCGCGCAGAACTTGACCATCTCGGCGGCGCCGCGCACCGCGTACTCGGCCTTGAGCGACCCGGGGCGGTAGTAGATCCCGCTGTGGATCACCCCGCTGTTGCGCCCCGTCTGGTGGCGGGCCGGGCCCGGCTCCTTCTCCAGCACGACGACCCGGGTCCCGGGCGCGATCCGGGACACGGCGTAAGCGGTGGACAGCCCGACGATCCCGCCGCCGACCACCACCACGTCACCGTCATACGCGACCGTCCCCACCAGGCCTCACCTCCACTGCGAGCATCTTGCCCGACGCCACTGACAACGCGGCCCGCCGCCCGGTCCCACTCCGGCCACCGCTACGCCGGCGCGACCAGCAAAGGACGTGCCCGCTCGCGCAGTTCGGCAACCCTCGGCTCGTCGCCGTAGGGCTCCAGGCGGTGCAGCAGGTCCCGTACGTACTCGGTGGTGCGGGCCGAGGAGATCCGTCCGGCCACCTCCAGCGCGCGGGTGCCCTGCTCGCAGGCCGCGTCGAGATTCCCGGACTCCAGCTCCGCGACGGCCGACACCACGAGCCGCAGCCCGTGCGAGCGGACGAACTCCTCCGTCGGACGCGAGAGCGCCTGCTCCGTGAATCTGCGTACCTGCCGGGGAGCCTTCAGGTCGCGGTAGCACTCGGCGGCGTCCGCGGCGAACCGGTCGTACGAGTAGAAGCCCAGCCACGACGGATCGCTGTCGCCCTCCCGGGCCCGCTCCAGCCACCCCTCGGCGGCCCGCAGCGAGGCGCCCGCCGCCTGTGCGTCCCCGGCGCGCGCGTGCGCGCGTGCCTCGACGAGCCGGAAGAAGCTCATGGTCCGCGCGGTGGACAGACCGCGGTTGCGCTCCAGGGCGGCCTGCGCCAGGTCCACGCCCTCGTCCCCGAAGCCCCGGTAGGTGGCCTGGAGCGACATGGAGGCGAGCACATAGCCGCCGAGCGGCACGTCGGCGGCGGCCCGCGCGAGCCGCAGCGCCTGGATGTAGTACCGCTGGGCCGCCTCCTGCTGCCCGGTGTCGAACGCCATCCAGCCGGCGAGCCGGGTCAGCTCGGCCGCGGCCCCGAACAGCGAGCGCCCCACCTCGTCCGAGTACGAGCCGAGCAGCAGCGGCGCCGCCTCGACCCGCAGACACTCGGGGACCATCGACGAACGCCAGTCCCCGCCGCCGTACTTGGAGTCCCAGCGACGCGCGTCCTCCGCGGCCTCCCGCAATTTCTGTACGTCGCTGTGGCCGACCTTCTGCACCTTCGAGCCCTCTTCGGTGCTCTCGGCCCCCGCGGCCACGTGCGGCTCGCGCGCGACCGACGAGTCGGCCGGTGTTATCAGCCACCGGGAAGCGGGCGTCGCGTAAGCGCTCACCGCGAAGGATCCGGCCAGCGACTGCCAGATCCCGCCGCTGCCCGCCCGCCGCCCGGCGAGGTCGAGCCGGTACAGCTCGGTCGCGGACTTCACCGCCGCGCGCACGTCGCGCGGGAAGGCCAGGCCCACTTCGGGCGCGGGGTCGGCGTCGGCGAGGCCGATCTCGTGCAGGGGCACGGGACGGCCCAGCTTCTGCCCGATGGCGGCGGCGATCAGGTGCGGAGCGGCGCCCTGCGGCACCATGCCCTTCGACACCCAGCGCGCCACCGACGTCTTGTCGTAGCGAAGCGTCAGCCCGCGCTGGCTCCCGAGGTCGTTCACGCGCCGCGCGAGTCCGGCGTTGCTGATCCCCGCGAGGGCGAGAACGGCGCCTAATTTCTCGTTCGGCCCGCGTTGCTCCCTGGACATGCGCCACCCCTCGACACAGACGGCTGCCGCGTCAGGCGTCACCCAGACTGATACTGACCACTTCGGCGTGGCATAACCGCGCGGCATTCGTACACCCAGCGTAGTTCGCCGAATCCCAAGCGTTAAGGGCCGCTGTTCCGGATGGCGGGATTGTTGTCCGTGCTCGCGAGCGGCGCAGGCCACGCCGTGTGACCGTGTGCTCCGTGCGTGGTGCCGTGCGCCTGTGCGTGCGCTCTTACTCGGACACCCGTGCACGGCTTCCATGGAACCTGCGTGGGTCGGCCCGCTGTACTGGATCCAGTGGGCTGGGGGACACCGCCGCCTACATCCCCGCGGGCGGCGGACCGGTCCGGGAGGCGGTGTGCGCCTCCCGGACTGTGCGTTGCACTGTGGGTTGCGCGCTGTGGCCGAAGCGGGGTGTCCACCTCCGGCCATCCCGGGCCGATTTGGCCGAAAGTCGCCCCTGCCGTCCGGTGCGGGCCGGGTAGTGCCACGGTTCAACCACGGCTCAAACAGGGCGCATTGGGGGGAGCGTACGCCATCTCCCGCTCGTCGCCCGCCCCTTACTTACCCCTTCACTTGGCCCCTCCTGGGCGCCTCCTTCGTGGCAGCATGGGGACCTCTTGGTTGTCCACAGCTTGTGGAGGCGGCGATGCGGTGGTTGGTGGGGTGGAGCAGCACCGCCCCTGGAGCCGTTGCCTTCGACTCCGCGGGGGCCACGGGCACGGACGGCGAGACGGTCCACCCGGTGGGCTCCCAACTCCTGTGGGGCGACCCGGATCCGCTGTGGGCGGTCGGTGACTGGCGCCCCGACGAGGTGCGCATCGTGCAGGCCGACGAGCGCACGCGGATCGCGGTGCTCGGCGTCTGCGGCGCCACCGACGAGCAACTGAAGGTGGGCCTCTTCGCCGCGCGGGGCGGCGCCCTGCGCCATCTGACGGCCTGGCCCGGCAGCTACACCGCGGTCGTCCAGGTGGGCCGCCGCGTCATGGTCGCCGGCGACCTCGCGGGCGCCCGGCCCGTCTTCTACACGCCCTGGGCGGGCGGCACCGCCTACGCCACCGCCGCGCTCCCGCTCGCCGACCTCATCGAGGCCCACCTGGACGTGGGGCACCTGGCCGCGCTGCTCGCGGCGCCCGACGTCCCGGAGGCGCTGCACGACTCGACGCCGTACCAGGGCGTGCGCCGCATCCCGCCGGGGCACGCGCTGATCCTGCGCGCGGGCGCACGCGAGGTCGCGGGGTACGAGCCCGTGGCGTCCCTCGCGGTGGCCGCGGCGCCCGCCGACCCGGACCGCGCCGTGGACGCCGTCAGGGAGGCCCTGGTGGACGCCGTCCGGGCCCGCCTGGCCGCGCCCCGGCACATCCCCGGCACCGACCGGGACCCCGGGCCCGTGCCCGGCATGGGGCCCGCCGAGCGCCGCGCCGCCCGCGGCATGCCGGTGCCCGGCATCGGCGCCGACCTCTCCGGCGGCCCGGCCTCCGGCACCCTCGCCCTGCTCGCCGCGGGCCTGCCCGGGATGCCCGGCACCGTCCTCGGCCACGGCACGGGCGCGGGCGAACGCCTCCTCGCGGTCACCTTCAACGACCTGTCGACCACGACGATCCACCGCGAGGCGGAACTCGAACGCGCGGGGGCGATCGCGTCCAACCCGCGCCTGCACCACGTGGTGGTGACCGGCGGCGAGGAGACCCTGCCCTACGCGGACCTGGACGGCCCGCTCACCGACGAGCCCAGCGCCGTACTCGTCTCCGCCTCCCGCCACCGCGCGCGCCTCGCCTCCGGCAGCGCCGACCACTTCACCGGCTACGGGGCACGCCAGGTCCTGGACGCCCACCCCGCCCGGCTCGCCGACCTCCTGATGGACCGCAGGCGCCGCCACATGGTGCGCCCCGTGGCCGCGCTCACCAAGGCCGAGGGCGGCTCGCTGCGCGTTCCCGCACGTGTCTACGGAGCGGCCAGAAAGCTCGCCCGCACGCCGTACAAGGCGGGCCTCGACCACCTGGCCGACCGTCTTCTGCAGCGCAGCTTCGACGAGCCGGGCGGTGCCGTCGGCGCCTCGCTCGCCGCGCTCGCGTGGGCCAGACCGGGGCCCGCCGCCCGCTGGCTGACCGGCGAGGCACTCGCAGAAGTATCGGTTCGCCTTCAAGAGGGCAGGGGCCGCCCCGGTCTGAGCCCGGGGCAGCGCCCCGGCGCGTTCCGGGCCCGCGCCGCCCTCGCCCGGCACGCGGCGGACCTGCGCATCCTGGAGCAGGCCGCGGAGGTCCGCTCCCAGCGCCTGCACGCGCCCTTCCTCGACAACGAGGTGGTCCGCGCCTGCCAGGCCCTCCCCGAGGCGCTGCGCGTCCAGCCCGGCGCCCGCGCGGTGATCCTGCGCACGGTGCTGGAGGGCGCGGGCGTCCATGAGCTGCCGGCCGGCTGGGGAGCCCCCTCGCACGCCACGGCGGCGGCCGCCGCCCGCACCGGCCTGCGCGTCTCCGCCGACCACCTCATCGCCCTGTTCGACACCCCGCTGCTGGCCCAGACCGGCCTGATCGAGGCCCGCACGGTCCGCAAGGCGCTGCGCGCGGCGGCCGACGGCGAACCCCTCCCGCTGGACGGCCTCGCCGACCTGGTCGGCCTGGAACTCTGGCTCCGCCGCCTCATGTCCCGCCGCGGTACCTGCTGGACCGGCACCCCGGCCCGCGCGCGTGCCGTCCCGACCGGAAGCGTCGTCCCGGAGCGCGCCCTGGGAGCCGGACCCCGCTGACTCCCCGCCCGCCGCCTCGGGCCATCTGCCGCCAGGGGCCCGACCGGCCGACGGCCACGGGCCACGCCGAGCACCACAAACCCCGAGCGTCCGTCCCCCCGCCCCGGAGACAATGTCCCGGTGCAGTACACAATCCTGGGAACCACGAAGGCCTACGACGACGACGGCACCCCCGTCCCCGTGGGCGGCCCACGTCTGCGCGCCCTCCTCACCTCCCTGGCCCTGCACACCCCCCGCCCCGCCCCCACGGCCACCCTCATCGACGACGTCTGGGAGGACGCCCCGCCCGCCGACGCCCCGGCCGCCCTCCAGGCCCTGGTGGGCCGCCTGCGCCGCGCCCTCGGCAAGGACGCCGTCACCTCGGAACCGGGCGGCTACCGCCTCACCGCGACCCGCGACGACATCGACCTGTACGTCTTCGAACGCCTGGCCCGCGAGGGCACCGCGGCCCTCGCCGCCCACGACCCCGCGACCGCCGCCCGCACCCTGCGCGAAGCCCTCGCCCTGTGGCACGGCCCGGCCCTCGCCGACCTGCCCGGCCACACCGCGGCCACCCGCCCCGAGGCCCAGCGCCTGGAGACCGTCCGCGCGCGCATCCAGGCCGACCTGGATCTGGGCCGCGCCCCCGACCTCGTACCGGAGCTGCGGGAACTGACCGCGGCGCAGCCCTACGACGAGCCGCTGCACGCGCTGCTCATCCGGGCCCTGCGCGCGGCGGGCCGGCGGGCGGACGCGCTGGCCGCGTACGAGACGGCCCGGCGCACCCTGGCGGACGGCCTGGGCACGGACCCGGGCCCCGAACTGACCCGCCTGCACGCCGAATTGCTGACCGAACCGACACCGCCCGCCGCACCCGGGCCCTCGGCGCCCCGCCCCCCGGCCCGCACCGGCAACCTCCGGCCCCGGCTGAATTCCTTCGTCGGCCGGGAACCCGAACTCGACGCGATCCGTTCCGACGTGCGAGGAGCACGCCTGGTCACGCTCACGGGCCCGGGCGGCTCCGGCAAGACCCGCCTGGCCGAGGAGGCGGCCGCCCCCGAGCCCCAGGCCTGGCTGGTCGAGCTGGCGCCGCTGGACGACCCGAAGGCGGTCCCCGGCGCTGTCGTCAGCGCGCTGGGCCTGCGGGAGACGGTGCTGATGACGACCGATCTGTCGGGGCTGTCGGGCCTGCACGACGATCCGACCCGGCTTCTCCTGGAGCACTGCGCCCACCGCAGCCTGCTCCTGATCCTCGACAACTGCGAGCATGTGATCGACGCGGCGGCGGAGCTCGCCGAGACCCTCCTGACGCACTGCTCCGGGCTGACGATCCTCGCCACCAGCCGTGAACCCCTGGGCGTGCCGGGGGAGTCCGTGCGCCCGGTCGAGCCGCTGCCTCCCACCCCCGCCCACCGCCTGTTCGCCGAGCGGGCCGCCGCGGTCCGCCCCGGTTTCGACCCCGCGCAGGACGCCGAGGCCGTCGCCGAGATCTGCCGCCGTCTCGACGGCCTCCCGCTCGCCATCGAGCTGGCGGCGGCCCGTCTGCGGCTGCTCACCCCGCGGCAGATCGCCGACCGCCTCGACGACCGGTTCCGCCTGCTGACCAGCGGCAGCCGTACCGTTCTGCCCCGCCAGCAGACCCTGCGCGCCGTCGTCGACTGGTCCTGGGACCTGCTCGACGACAGCGAGCGCGCCGCCCTGTGCGAGCTGTCGGTCTTCGCGGGCGGCTGGACCCTGGAGGGCGCCGAGGCCGTCTGCTCCGCGCCCGGCGGCGCCGACGCCGTCGGCTCCCTCGTGGACAAGTCCCTGCTGATCGCGACCCCGGGCGGCCACGGGCTGTCCGGCATGCGCTACCGCATGCTGGAGACCATCCACGAGTACGCCAACGAGCGCGCCGCGGACTCCCCCGAGCTGCGGCTGGCCGCCGAGCGCCGGCATCTGGCGTACATACGCGCCCTGGTCGAGGAGGCCGACCCCAAGATCCGCTCGGGTGAGCAGCTTCCGTGGATCCAGCGCCTGGAGACGGAGCTGGACAACATCAGGGCGGCGCTGACCCGGGTCACGAGCGTGCCCGGCCTCGTCGACGAGGAGGCCGCGATCGCCCTGGCCCTGCACATCGGCTGGTTCTGGTGGCTGCGCAACTACCGCTCCGAGGGCGGCGACTGGGTCCAGACCATCCGCGGCATGCTGCCCGACGACAGCGAGGCCGGGACCCCGGAGGACCCGGAGGATCCGCTCTACTGGCCGCGGATGAAGCTGCGCCTGCTGGCCCTCTTCCTCGTCACCGAGTCCACCCCGCAGGAGGTCATCCGCAGCGAGGCCGACCGGGCGTACATGGTGCGGGTGCGGACCGCCTTCGAACCGCCGAGCCCGCAGGGCGCCACCTTCCCCGGCATCATCTGGCCGTTCACGCTCTTCGTCCTCGACGCCGTGAGCGACGTGCGCGAGGCACTGGACCGCGCCGTCGCGAACTGCCGCCGCTTCGGCGGGGACTGGGAGATCGGCGTCACGCTGATGTTCCGTACCCACACGGTGGTGGACATGGCGGGCCGCATGGAGGGCGTCGACGAGGACATCGTCGAGCTGCGCGAGATCAGCCGCCGGGTGGGCGACCGCTGGATGCGCGCCCAGGTGTGCAGCGCCGCGGCCGAGGTCGCCATGAGCCGCGGCGCCTACCCGGAGGCGCAGGCCGAGCTGGAGGAGGGGATCCGGCTCGCCCACGAGGTCGGGGCGTACGCGGAGACGCCGTTCCTGCTGGCCCGGATCGCCGAGATCGCCTACCGCGAGGGCGACCGGGAAGCGGCCCGCAGGGCTCTCGACACGGCGAGCGAGGAGGCGGACCGGTACGGGATCGCCGACACCGCGGCCTTCATCGGGCTGCTGCACGCCCATCTGGCCCTGGCCGAAGGGAAGGTGGACCGCGCGCGCGAACTGTGCGACAGGTCCCGCGCGGTCGCCGAGGGCGGCACACCGCCCCCGCAGTTCAACGCGTCGCTCGGTCTGATCGACGCCCGCATCACGGCGGCCGAGTCGGGCCCCGTGCCCGGCCTCGCGCTCCTCACCGACACCCTGCGCGACGCGGTGGCGGCACGCTGCGCGGAGACCGTCGTCGCGGGCCTGGTCGACGTCGGGGCCGAACTGCACGCCCGCCTCGACGACGTGGCCCGTGCGGTCCGGCTGTTCGCGGCGTCGGACGCGCTGCGCGACGGCCGGCCCCGGCCGCTGCCGGAGCGCGACGAGTGCGCGGCCGTGAACACCCGCGCGCGGGCCGAGCTCGGCGCCACCCGGTACGAGGCCGAGCGGGCGACGGGCACGGCGCTCACGCCGGCCGAGCTCCTGGCCGAACTGGCGGGACGGGAAGAACGGGAAGAAGGGAAAGCACGGGAAGAACGGGAAGAACGGGAAGAACGGACAGGCCCCCCGGGCCCCTGAGAGCCCGTTCCGCGGGCCCGGTCAGGTGCAGCTGAACCGCGACTCCGCCCAGTCGGCGACCGCGACCGCGCCGCCCGGCCCCTCCGGCTCCGAGACGAGCCGGATGGTCTTGTGCCCGCTCAGGTTCACGTGCACCGGTACCGCCGGATCGTGGCCGTGGACCACCTTCGACTGCCAGGCGAGCGCCCCGTCGACGTAGACGGAGAACCGGACGGCGCCCAGACCCAGCGTCATGTCGTCGACTCCGGCCGAGGCGTCGTACGCGGTGCAGGTGCGGTTCAGATCGATGGTGACCGAGGACCGGGAGTGGACCGAGACGCCGTGCGCGTACCGCTTGCCGGCGATCGTCATGCCGTAGCGCTGCCAGACCCAGCTGCTCTCGGCGAGCCGGATCTCCGGCTTGCTGCCGTCGCCCGTGACGCCGTAGTCGAGCGTGCTCAGCTGGTAGACGGCGGGAGCGGGCGGGGGAGTCGGGGTCGGCGTGGGCCGTGGCCGGGGCTTGGGCTTGGGCGGGGTGGGCTTCGGGGTCGGCTTCGGTGTGGGTGTGGCCGGTGTCGGCTTCGCCGACGGCGTGCGCTTGGGGGGCGGGGTCGGCGTCGGTGTCGGGGTGGGCGTGGGCTTCGGCTCGGGCGGGGACGGCTCGGGCTTCGGCTTCTGCGGTGCCGGGGTGATCGGCTGCGAGACCGGCGGCTTCTCCTTGCGGGCCTCCGGCTCCTGCTTCGGCTCGCCGCCGGTGAGCGCGATGGCCAGCGCGGCGGCGGTCGCGGCCGCCACCACTCCGGCGGCGATCCCGGCCTTCGCGGGCGCGCCGAGACCCTCCGACGCGGCGGCCCCGGCCGCGCCGCCCCCGGACGTACCGCCGCTCGCGGCGGCGGCCGCACCGGCGCCCGCCGCACTCGCGGCGCCACCACCGATGAAGGCGGCCGCCTTGGCGTACCCGGCGGCGCCGAACCAGCCGATGACCGCGACCGGCACGACCCCCGGGATGCCCCCGGCGACTTCCTTGATCTGGCCGGCGGCGAGCCGGCACTTGGCGCACTCCTCCAGGTGCTTGCGCAGGCCCCGCTCGGCCCGCGTGCGCAGGCTGCCGCGCGCGTAGGCACCGAGCCGGTCCGCGTACCGGGAGCACTCCTCGGACTCGGTGAGGGTGGCCGAGACGTGGGCCTGGAGATAGGCCTCCTTCAGGCCCTCGCGGGCGCGCTTGGCGAGCACCCGCGTGCCGTTGGCGTCGAGGCCGAACAGGGTGGCGACGTCGCTGGGCGACTCGTCCTCGACCTCGGTGTGCCACAGCACCGCCTGCCAGCGCTCGGGCAGCGAGCGGAAGGCCTGCATGGCCATCGACTGCTCGGCCTCCTGCATGGCCTTCACGTCCGCGCCGAGTTCGAGCGTGTCGTCGTCCAGGGCCTCGGTCGAGCGGGCGGCCTGGTCGGCGAAGAGGGCGAAGTCGTCGACCAGTTGCTCGCGCCTGGCCGACTTCGTCCAGGACGCGGCGACCCGCCGCACGGTGGTCAGCAGATAGGCGCGCACCGCGTGCTCGGGCCCGCTGCCGCCGCGCACGGCCTGGAGCATGCGGGCGAAGACCTCGGCCGTCAGGTCGTCGGCGGTGTGGCCGTCGCGGCAGCAGGTGCGGGCGTAGCGGCGCACGGCGGCGGCGTGCCGGCGGTACAGCTCCTCGTACGCGCTGTCGTCCCCCGCGCGCATCCGGTCGATCAGATCGGCGTCGGACGGCGCCCGGTCACCGCTGTCGGAGGAGGGCGTGACCTCGCGCTGGGCCGGTACGGACACGTCGGCGTCGGGCACGGGGGCCGCGGCGGGTCTGCCGGAGCTCCGGTCGGGGCCGCCCTGGCTCGGTACCTGCTGCGCGGTGAGGTCCTCCGCGCTCGTCCCCCCACTGTCGGGCCGCTGCTCGCCCTGCCCGTCAACGCTCATCGCGGAAGCCCCCGCCATCCCACTCACGGCCGATCACCGGGAAAGCGTGCCACACGGGGAGTGCGCGGCGGCCGCCTCTGCACGGCAACCACTCATCCGTGGAGATTTCCCGCACCTGAGCACCGGCCGTCACCCGGCCGGGGAGGGCACAACCGACCGATCGCGCACATGAGTTGACCGCGGGCGACCCTTTTCGATCACCCGCGGTCCAGGCCGTCTCCGACCGCGCTCCGGGCTGTCTTCCGCCTTCGCCCCGGGCCGCAGTCCGCCCGCGCTCCAGCCCGTCCCCGTCCGGGAAGGACCGCCGCTCTCAGCCGTCCCGCGACAGGACGGCAACGCGCTACGCGGGACGCCCTACGCGGGACGCGACCGCAGGCCTTCGAGCAGGATGTCCAGCAGCCGGGCCGAGGCCGCCGCCTGCTGTGCGGCGTCCGGCAGTGAGGGCGCCGCCGTCGCGATGACGAGCAGGACGTCCGACACGGTCACATCGGCCCGCAGTTCACCGGCCTCCCGGGCCCGGTCCACCAGCCGCCCCACGACCTCGAGCAGCGCCGCCGCCCCCGCGTCGTCGGGCCCCAGGAGCGCGACCTCGGCGGCCGGCGTCGCCCGCTGCTCCACGAGCCGCAGGTCGGGCGCACCGCTGCGCTGTTCAGGAACCCGGGCCTCGTCCCGTACGGCATCCCGCGCCGGCTCGTCGGCCACGCCCACCCGCAGCACCTGCGGCGGAAGCAGCCGGCCCGCGCCGGAGGCGACCGAGGTCCGCAGGAAGCGCGAGAGCGCCGACCACGGCTCGTCCTCCTGACCGAGCGCCGTGCGTGCCTGGTCGGTCAGCCGGGAGGTCTCCTCCTCGGCTATCCGTCGCACCAGTACGTCCTTGCTGGGAAAGCGCCGGTAGACCGTGCCCACGCCGACGCGGGCGCGCCGCGCCACGTCCTCCATGGGTGCCCCGTACCCCAGCTCGCCGAAGACCTCGCGGGCCGCGCGCAGCACATGCTCCAGATTGCGCTGGGCATCCACCCGCAGCGGTGTCGAGCGCGAACTGTCGCCCGTCGCCCGTCCGTTGGCCCCACCCGAGACGCCCGACGGCGCGACGGCTGACGCAGAGGTCCAATGAGTGTCCTGAATGTGCATATGTGTTCCCCCGGTAATGACGTCTCCCCCCGGAGACACTCCCCGCCATTGTCCGCCGGAGCGTGAGGAACAGACAGTGATTTCCGGGCCCGACCCTGCGGGCCCGTCAGTGCGTCCCCCGACACCCCGACAGCACACGAACATAGTTGAGCCGGAGTCAATTCAGAAGGGGCAGGTTCCGCACGGAGCGCCCCCCGAACGGAGTACGCGCCGATTCCGCCCCGATTGCACCTCTCGCGCCCACCCCCATGCCCCGCGCTGACCTGCGGTTCTGTCCGGAACGCCGGGCGCGCGCCGCCCCGTTGGGGGCGCGTTCCGGCGCTCTTCACCGGGCACACAATTTGCCGGGGCTGTGGACAAAATCAAGGGTCCGATGCGTCATGGGACGGTGACGATGCCAAGGACGCCATCCCCGGAGCCGAAGCAGGACCCTGCCCGCATCCTGGTCGTCGGCGGCGGTTATGTCGGGATGTACACCGCCCTGCGCCTCCAGAAAAGGCTCAAACACGAACTCCGGGGCGGCGCCGTGGAGATCGTCGTCGTCACCCCCGACCCGTACATGACGTACCAGCCGTTCCTGCCGGAGGCCGCCGCCGGATCCATCTCCCCGCGCCACGTGGTCGTCCCGCTGCGCCGGGTCCTCGGCCACTGCCGGGTGATCGTCGGGGAGGTCGTCTCCGTCGACCACGCCAAGCGCACGGCGATGTACACCACCCTCGCCAGCGACGAGGAGGGCACCGGCCCGGCCCCGCTGCGCTACGACGAACTGGTCCTGGCCCCCGGCTCGGTCTCCCGCACCCTGCCGGTCCCCGGCCTCGCCGACCACGGCATCGGCTTCAAGACGGTCGAGGAGGCCATCGGCCTGCGCAACCACGTCATCGAGCAGCTCGACATCGCCTCCTCCACCCGCGACCCGGCGGTCCGCGACGCCGCGCTGACCTTCGTCTTCGTCGGCGGCGGATACGCGGGAGTGGAGGCGCTCGGCGAGCTGGAGGACATGGCCCGGTACGCGGCGAAGTACTACCACAACGTCAAACCCGAGGACCTGAAGTGGATCCTGGTCGAGGCGTCGGGCCGGATCCTGCCGGAGGTCGGTCCGGAGATGGGCCTGTACACGATCCGCGAACTGCGCGGCCGGAACATCGACGTACGCCTCGAAACCCGCCTGGAGTCCTGCGAGAACCGGGTCGCGGTCCTCTCCGACGGCTCCCGCCTCCCCACGCGTACGGTCGTGTGGACGGCCGGGGTGAAACCGAGCCCCCTGCTGGCCGCCACCGACCTGCCGCTGACCGACCGCGGCCGGCTCCGGTGCACCCCCGCGCTAGCCGTCGACGGCGCGCCGCACGCCTGGGGAGCGGGCGACGCCGCGGCGGTCCCGGACGTCACCGCGCCGGGCAAGGAGTGCGCGCCCAACGCCCAGCACGCGGTCCGCCAGGCCAGGACGCTCGCCGACAACATCGCGGCCTCCCTGCGCGGCGCACCGCTGACCGACTACCGGCACGCGTACGTGGGTTCCGTGGCCTCGCTCGGTCTGCACAAAGGTGTCGCGCACGTCTACGGACGCAAGGTGAAGGGCTACCCTGCCTGGTTCATGCACCGCGTTTATCACCTCAGCAGGGTGCCCACCGCCAACCGGAAGGCCCGCGTCCTGACCGAATGGTCCCTGTCCGGCCTGTTCAAGCGGGAGATCGTCTCGCTCGGCTCGCTGGAACGACCACGCGCCGAGTTCGAACTGGCGGCCGGTGACCTCCCCCCTGAGGACCCTTCCGCCCCACCCTCCGGAGTTCCCAAAGAGTCTCCCTGACATCGGCCACCTCTTCAGTTGACGCCCTGCTGACCGGAGCGCGGAACTCCCTTCCGTGCACCGGCGTCTGACGTTTGTCAGTACGGTCGGCCAGACTGGTCCACGACCATGGGCGGGCCCTGCGCCCTCCCTCGACCCCACGAGGCCTTTCCCAAGTGAACTTCACGCGCTGGAGCGCCCGACTTCCCGGAACGCAGCGCCGCGCCGCAGCGCGGGCCGACCACGGCGTACCCCAGCGAGGCGACGGCGCGGTGCCGCCCGCCCGCGCCGAGCACCTGCCCGACGACGGCCCGTCCCCCGCGGAGGACCCCGAGGGCGCGGGCGGCGCGGGGGTGGACGGGCTGCCGGTCCGCGCCGTCCTCGACCGCATCCCGGGCCTGGTCGCCCTCGTGCACGGACCGGATCACCGCGTCGCGTACGTCAACGACGCCTATGTCGCCGCCTTCGGCGACCGCCCGCCCGGCGCACCGGCCCGCGAGGTCCTGCCCGAGCTCGACGAGCTGAGCCTGCTCCCGCTCCTCGACCAGGTCCTGCGCAGCGCCAAACCCCGTACGGTCAAGTCCCGCAGGACGTCCGGCGGCCGCTCGTACACGGTGACCTGCACCCCGCTGGAGACCGCCGAGGGACCCGGCGTCCTGGTCTTCGCCGCCGACGTCACCGACCACGCGGAAGCGGCCGAGCGGCTGCGCACCAGCGAGCGCAAGCAGCGCGAGACCGCGGTCACCCTCCAGCGCTCGCTGCTCCCCCAGGAACTGGAGGAGCCCGACGACCTGCGCATCGCCGCCACCTACCAGCCCGGCGGCACCGAGGCCGCGGTCGGCGGCGACTGGTACGACGTCATCACCCTCGGCGGCGGCCGCACCGCGCTCGTCATCGGCGACGTCATGGGCCGGGGGGTGCGCGCCGCGGCGGTGATGGGCCAGCTCCGCACGGCGGTCCGTGCCTACGCGCGCCTGGACCTGCCGCCGCACGAGGTACTGCAACTCCTGGACGGGCTCGCTACGGAGATCGACCCGCAGCAGATCGCCACCTGCGTCTACGCCGTCCACGACCCGAACGAGGGCCGCCTCGTCTACGCGTCGGCGGGCCACCTCCCCATCCTCGTACGGGACGAGAACGGCACGATCCACCGCGGCGACGAGCCGACCGGCCCGCCGCTCGGCACCGGCGGCTGGCTGCACGCGTCGGGCTCGGTGCCGCTCGGCCCGGGCTCGACCGCGGTCCTCTACACCGACGGCCTGGTCGAGCGCAGGGACGAGGACATCGACGAGGGCGTGGCCGCGCTCGAACACGCGCTGTCCGGCGCGACGGGCACCCCGCAGGTGATCTGCGACCGGCTGATCCGGGCCGCGGGCGTGACCGCCGACCACGACGACGACGTGGCGGTCCTGGTCCTCCAGCACCCGGCCCGCAAGGGCTCCGACGGCGAGCTGTTCCGCAACGCGGCGCTCGAACTCCTCGGCGGCATCGAGGCGGCCCCGCGCGCCCGCGCCTTCGCCTCGGGCGTCCTCACCAGCTGGCGCTTCGCCCCCGAACTGCACGACCTGGGCGTCCTGGCGGCCAGCGAGCTCGTGGCGAACTCGCTCCAGCACGGCATCCCGCCGATGCGCCTGCGGCTGCGCCGCACCGACCGCCGCCTGATCGTCGAGGTCACCGACGGCGACGACCACCTTCCGCGCCGCCGTCGCGCGGAACCGGCGGACGAGACGGGCCGCGGCATCGCCATCGTCGCGACCATCGCCTCGAACTGGGGATCGCGCCGCACACCGGGCGGCGGCAAGGCGGTGTGGTGCGAATTCGTGCTGCCGGACAGACCGTAGGGGCGCACGCCCTGCTGCGGAGACCCTGGGCAAGGCGGCCCCGGGCTGCTATCAGCTCCGTATGACAGACGCAGCAGATGCCGCACCCGTCTCCGCACCCGTCTCCGTACCCGTCTCAGGTTTTCGCCCCACCGGCAGCGCCCCCGAGCGCTACGAGCAGTACGTCGCCCCCCTCATGGCCCCCTTCGTCACCGCACTCGTGGACGCCGCCGGACTGTGCCCCGGCGACACCGTGCTCGACCTGGCCTGCGGTACGGGGTTCACGGCCCGGCTCGCGGCGGCCCGGGTCGGTCCGACGGGCCGGGTGCACGGCACGGACGTCAGCCCCGGGATGCTGCGGGTGGCGGTGGCGCACCGGCCGCACCTGTACCCCGACATCGAGTTCGCCGAGGCGCCGGCCGACCGGCTGCCGCACGGCGACGGCGCGTTCGACGCGGTCCTGTGCCAGCAGGGCGCCCAGTTCTTCCCGGACCTGACGGCCGTGTGCGCGGAAGCGGCCCGGGTGACCGCGCCGGGCGGCCGCTTCGCCGCCACGACCTGGAGCCACCTGGACCGCTCCCCGTACTTCCTCGCCCAGCGGGAGACCCTCGCCGAACACGCGGGCGAACAGGCGGCGGCCGACTTCACCCGCGCCTTCGCCGTCACGGGCGACGTCCTCACGACCGCCCTGCGCCGGGCGGGCTTCCATGAGGTGGAGTCACGCCCGATCACGCTCGACGTGACGCTCCCGCCCCTCACCGACTACGTGCCCGGCCATTTCTCGGCACTGCCGTGGAGCACGCTCGCCGCGCCGGACGCCCTGCGCGAGGCGGGCGACCTCTTCGCCGCCCGCTTCGCGGACCGGGCGGCCCCCGACGGCTCGGTGACGCTGCCCTTCACGGCGACGCTGACGACGGCGGTCCGCTGACCCGCGCCCCGCTCAGGCGTCGGCGGCCGCGGGCTCCGGCTTGCTGACCCGCACCACACGGGCGCTGGCGAGCGACGGCTGGTCCTGGAGCGGGGTCAGCCGCTTGCCGAGCCGCAGCGCCAGCACGGTGATGCCCAGCGAGAACAGCAGGAACGTCACGATGTACGGGCCGTGCAGCGCGGCGCCCATGGGCCCGCCGACGGCCGGCCCGACCGCGAGCGCGAGCTGCTTCACCAGCGCGAAGGCCGAGTTGTACGAGCCGACCATCCCCGCGGGGGCGAGGTCGGCGACCAGCGGCGCCACGGTCGGCGACAGCATCGCCTCACCGAGCCCGAAGAGCGCGTACGTGGAGACGAACGCGGCGGTGGCCATGGCCTGGCTCGCATGTCCGAGCCCCGCGTAGCCCGCGGCGATCCACGCGACGGCCCAGATGAGCCCGACACCGGCGATCACCCGCGAGCGCTTGCGGCGCTCGACGAACTTCAGCACGGCGAACTGCGCGACGACGATCATCGCGGTGTTGGCGGCGAGCGCGATCCCGAGCGTGGACGCCGAGATCCCGGCGGCCTCGACGCCGTAGGCGCTGAGCCCCGACTCGAACTGCCCGTAACAGGCGAAGAACAGCACGAACCCGAGTCCGCACAGCTGCACCATCGCCCGGTGCCCGAGCAGCGTCCGCAGCCCGCCCCTGGCCGCGTCCTTCGGCGCGGCCTCACCGAGCGCGGCGCCCTCCGGCATGCGCACGGTCCACACGATCGCGGCGAGCACGAGGAACATCACGGCCTCGATGGCGAACAGCCGCAGGAAGCTCTCCGGGCGGCTCTCGTCGACGATCTGGCCGCCGATGAGCCCGCCGATGCCGAGCCCGAGGTTCTGCAGGAAGAACTGGGTGGCGAAGGACCGCGTCCGCGTCTCCGGCGTCGAGCACCACACGATCATGGTGGCGAGCGCCGGCTGCAGCACCGCGGTTCCGGCGCCGAGGACGGCGGCGGCCCCGATGGCCGCGGTCTCCGTGCTCGCGAGCCCGAGCCCGAGCGCCCCGACGGCCGCGACACCGGACGCCACGAGCAGTACGGGCATGGGGCCCCGTCGGTCGATGGCACGGCCGGTGAAAGGCAGGACGACCAGGGCCGCCATCGCGAACGCGGCGAGCACGATCCCCGCCGCACTGGCGCCCAGATCCCGCACTTCCGCCACGTAGACGTAGAGGAACGGAACCGTGAAGCCCACGCCGAACGAACTCAGCGCGCTACCCACCTGCACACGCCGCATCGCGGCGCCCATCGCCCTGGTCACTTTCACCTGCCCTTTCACACAACGAAGAAGCCCCCAGGGAGACCGGCCAGCGCTCAACCCTGAAGACTTCGAAGCTAAAGTTAGAAGCTAAACAATACATACCGAAGGACTTCAACGCCAACCAGCGCCGTGCCATACTTCGCCGCATGGCAGCCGAGCCGACCATCGAAGAACAGATCGCCGCGTACCAGCGGGAGTTCCAGGACCTCGACCCCCAGGTCGAGCAGATCGTCTCGGCGCTGGGCAGACTCAACCGCCGGATGAACGTCGCGTACGGCCGGCAGACCTCCGAGATCGGCATCAGCAACACCGAGTGGGAGGTCCTCAAGGCCCTGGTCCTCTCGGGCGCCCCCTACCGCCTGGGCCCCGGCGACCTGGCGAAGCGGCTCGGCCTCACCCCGGCCGCGATGACCCACCGCATCGACCGCATGGTCCAGGAGGGCCTGGTCACCCGGGACCGGGACGAGAACAACCGGGTCCGCGTCATCGTGGAGCTGACCGCGGACGGCCGCGAGAAGTGGCTCGCCGCCATGCGACTGGCCACGGTCTTCGAGGAGGACCTCCTCCAGGACCTCTCCCCGACGGAGCGCACCGCCCTCGGCGAGGTCCTGACCCGCCTCCTGCGCCGCGTGGAGCACGCCCAGCCGGACGCGGGCGGCCGGCTCAACGACCTTGACTGAGACAGTCAGGGTGGGGGTTGACACGGGTCCGCCGGATCCGTAAAGTTCTTCGGGTTGCCGCGGAGCCGTAACGGTTCTCCGACAGCACCTCCAGCCGCTGAAGCGGCACTCAAACACCAGCACGATCTCCCAGAGCGGGATTGTTTTCGGCGTGTCCGAATTCAATTCGAAATTGGGTTGCGAACGTCCCGATCACCTCGATTAGGAACTGCCGCAGGGATCCGCTAAAGTTTGAGACGTCGGAACGGCCCAACAGGCCGGAAAGACAAGCCCCCTGACTGGGAATCAGGCCCGAAAGGATCTGATAGAGTCGGACTCGCCGGAAAGCCGAAAGGCCGGAAAGCGAAGCAAGACCCCGAGGAAATCGGCCGGTGAAACGGTCTGATAGAGTCGGAAACACGAAATACCAAAGGGAAGCGCCCGGAGGAAAGCCCGAGAGGGTGAGTACAAAGGAAGCGTCCGTTCCTTGAGAACTCAACAGCGTGCCAAAAATCAACGCCAGAT
>NZ_JBEOYI010000009.1:0-55577 GCF_040297005.1 Streptomyces sp. NPDC001904
TACCAGATCCTTTTTCCGTTCCGTTTCCGGTCCGAATTTTGTTTCCGGTGGCCGTTGGAGGGCCTTTGCCTTTCGGCTGATCCGACTTTATCAGAGATTCTGAGTCGGAATTTCCGGCCCCTTGGGGACTGGATCCGATCGCGTAATCGCGTCGGGTTCCCCTCAGGCGGAGCCGTAAACGTACTGGAGCGGGGCGCCTCGATGCAAATCGAGGGGCCCCGCTCCTTACGTGCCTCAGACCTCGACGACGACCGGGAGGATCATCGGGCGCCTGCGGTAGGTGTCCGAGACCCACTTGCCCAGCGTGCGGCGGATGAGCTGCTGCAGCTGGTGGGGCTCGACGACGCCGTCCTGGGCCGACTTCTCCAGGACGTCCTGGATCTTCGGAACGACGGCGTTGAACGCCGAGTCCTCGATGCCGGAGCCGCGGGCCTGGATGTTCGGGCCGCTGGTGATCTTGCCGGTGCTGGAGTCCACCACCACGAAGACCGAGATGATGCCCTCGTCCCCGAGGATCTTGCGGTCCTTCAGGGCCGGCTCGCCCACGTCGCCGACGGACAGGCCGTCCACGTAGACGTAGCCCGCCTGGACCTTGCCCACGATCTTGGCCTTGCCGTCGACCAGGTCGACGACGACGCCGTCCTCGGCGATCACGATGCGGTCGTGCGGGACACCCGTGAGGGCGCCCAGTTCGGCGTTGGCGCGCAGGTGGCGCCATTCGCCGTGGACCGGCATCAGGTTCTTGGGCTTGCAGATGTTGTAGAAGTACAGGAGCTCGCCCGCCGAGGCGTGGCCCGAGACGTGGACCTTGGCGTTGCCCTTGTGGACGACGTTCGCGCCCCAGCGGGTCAGGCCGTTGATCACGCGGTAGACCGCGTTCTCGTTGCCGGGGATCAGTGACGACGCCAGGATCACCGTGTCGCCGGAGACGATGCGGATCTGGTGGTCGCGGTTGGCCATCCGGGAGAGGGCGGCCATCGGCTCGCCCTGGGAGCCCGTGCAGACCAGGACGACCTCGCTGTCCGGGAGGTCGTCGAGCGTCTTGACGTCGACGACCAGACCGGCGGGGACCTTCAGATAGCCGAGGTCACGCGCGATGCCCATGTTGCGGACCATCGAGCGGCCGACGAAGGCGACCCTGCGGCCGTACTCGTGGGCCGCGTCCAGGATCTGCTGGATGCGGTGCACGTGGCTGGCGAACGAGGCGACGATGATCCGCTTCTGGGCGCCGGCGAAGACGCCGCGGATCACGTTCGAGATGTCGCGCTCGGGCGGGACGAAGCCCGGTACCTCGGCGTTCGTCGAGTCGGAGAGAAGAAGGTCCATGCCCTCTTCGCCGAGTCGCGCGAACGTCGGCAGGTCCGTGAGGCGGCGGTCCAGCGGGAGCTGGTCCATCTTGAAGTCGCCGGTGTGGACCACCATGCCGGCCGGGGTGCGGATGGCGACCGCCAGCGCGTCCGGGATGGAGTGGTTGACCGCGACGAACTCGCAGTCGAAGGGGCCCAGGCGCTCGCGGTCGCCCTCGGCGACTTCGAGCGTGTACGGGCGGATGCGGTGCTCCTGGAGCTTCGCCTCGATCAGCGCGAGGGTCAGCTTCGAGCCGATCAGCGGGATGTCCGGCTTCTCGCGCAGGAGGTACGGGACACCACCGATGTGGTCCTCGTGACCATGCGTGAGGACGATGCCCTCGATGTCGTCGAGGCGGTCCCTGATGGACGAGAAGTCCGGCAGGATCAGGTCGATTCCGGGCTGCTCCTCCTCGGGGAAGAGCACTCCGCAGTCGACGATCAGCAGACGGCCGTCGAATTCGAAGACGGTCATGTTGCGCCCGATCTCACCGAGGCCGCCGAGCGGGGTGACACGCAGGCCGCCCTTCGGGAGCTTCGGCGGGGCGCCGAGTTCAGGATGCGGATGACTCAAAAGACTCTCCTCACCACGCGCGCCACGTGCCTAGGGGCACGTGGCGCGCGTGACGTTCGTGCAGTAGCTGTTGTGGTGGTGCCTGATATGTAGCTGTTTGTCGTGCTTGTTCTGTTGATTCAGTTGTGGAGCTTTGCCAAGTCTGTGATTAAAGCTGTACCCCACCGGCAGCAAGATCGATCTTGAGCTGCGCCGTTTCATCAGGGGTGAGTTCGACGAGGGGCAGCCGCAGGGGTCCGGCGGGCAGTCCCTGGAGGGCCAGCGCGGCCTTGGTCGTGATGACGCCCTGCGTGCGGAACATGCCGGTGAAGACCGGGAGCAGCTTCTGGTGGATCTCCGTCGCCTTGTGCACGTCGCCCGATACGTAGGCGTCGAGCATGGCCCGCAGTTCCGGGGCCACCACATGGCCTACGACGGAGACGAAGCCGACGGCTCCCACCGACAGCAGCGGGAGGTTGAGCATGTCGTCGCCGGAGTACCAGGGCAGGCCCGAGCGGGCGATGGTCCACGAGGCGCGGCCGAGGTCGCCCTTGGCGTCCTTGTTCGCGACGATGCGCGGGTGCTCGGCCAGACGGACGATCGTCTCCGTGTTGATCGGCACACCGCTGCGGCCCGGGATGTCGTACAGCATCACGGGCAGCTCGGTCGCGTCCGCGATCGCCGTGAAGTGGCGGAGCAGGCCCTCCTGCGGGGGCTTGTTGTAGTACGGCGTGACCGTGAGGAGGCCGTGCGCGCCGGCCTGCTGGGCCTGGCGGGCGAGCTCGATGCTGTGGCGGGTGTCGTTCGTGCCGACTCCGGCGACGACGTGGGCGCGGTCGCCGACCGCTTCGACGATGGCTCGGACGAGATTCGATTTCTCCGCGTCGCTGGTGGTCGGGGACTCGCCGGTGGTGCCGTTGACGATCAGGCCGTCGTTGCCTGCGTCCACCAGATGGGCGGCGAGCCGCTGCGCGCCGTCGAGGTCGAGTGCGCCGTCCGCCGTGAAGGGCGTGACCATGGCGGTGAGGACCCTCCCGAAGGGGGTCTGCGGAGTCGAGGTCGGAGCCATGGGTAACACGCTACTCGCTGCTCAGCACCGGGTCCCCCCTCGGGGGATGCGACAAGTCACAACAAAGGAGGAGCCCGGCACTGCCTGCTCGGGGGTTCAGGCAGTGCCGGGTCCGTTTGATCAGGCTAGATGAACTTTACGAAATGCCGCAATACGGACACTTCGGTCGACTCATCCGTACATGTGTGCTCCGGCCGCGAGGCCGGAGACCCGCACAGGGCTACGGCGCCACCCGGCCGTTGGCATTGAACGCCGCGTAGGTGAGCGGCATGAGCTCCGCCCACTCCGCCTCCATCTTCTCGCCGACCATCTCGATCTCCCGCTGCGGGAAGGACGGGACCTTGGCCAGCTCGTGCTGGGTGCGCAGGCCGAGGAAATGCATCAGCGAGCGTGCGTTGCACGTGGCGTACATGGACGAGAACAGGCCGACCGGGAGCACCGCGCGGGCCACCTCACGGGCCACACCCGCCGCCAGCATCTCCTGGTACGCCTCGTACGCCTGGCGGTAGGAGTCCTCCATGCAGCGGGCGGTCAGCTCCTGCTGCGCCCGGGTGCCCTCGACGAACTCGTACTTGCCCGGGCGGCCCTCCTGGACCAGCTTGCGGTCGGCGTCCGGGACGTAGAAGACCGGCTGCAGCTCCCTGTACCGGCCCGATTCCTCGTTGTACGACCAGCCCACGCGGTGCCGCATGAACTCGCGGAAGACGAAGATCGGCGCGCTGATGAGGAACGTCATCGAGTTGTGCTCGAACGGGCTGCCGTGCCGGTCGCGCATCAGGTAGTTAATGAGCCCCTTGGAGCGGGCAGGGTCCTTGGACAGTTCATCCAGAGACTGCTCGCCTACGGTGGAGACGCGGGCCGCGAACAGCACGTCCGAGTCGCTGGCGGTGTGCTTCACCAGCTCCACGGTGACATCGCCACGGAACGTCGGCTTGAGGTCTTCAGCAGGGGTTTCGGTCACGGCTCGGGGGGTCCTTCCCATCACTACGGTCGGGCGGCGCCCACTCTACGGGCCGCCACTGACAACGCGGCATTCGCCCGGTCTCGCCACGTTCCGCACCGAACAGGAAAAAACTTCAGGGAATTTGGCGAAACACGGCACCCATTGGGTCGTTCGTGCGTCTGTGTAGATGAACACACTTAGTTCGAACCTCTTGAGGAGAAGCAGCACCCATGTTCCGTCGGCGCGAACCCGTTCCTTTCGCCTTCATCGCCGAAGCCGACAAGTTCCGCAGTAACGTCACGCCGCCCGCGCGCGAGCGTCCCTCCGTCGGTCAGATCGCCGGCCGATGGCTGGTCGGGCTGACCGTCGTCGCCGGTCTGACCGGATCCCTGTTGTTCGGGATGCCGGCCCTGTCCGCCGGCCAGTCCACACAGCACGTCCAGCAGTCCGAGGCCTCCGACGGGAAGTGAGCCGGGCGCCGGGTCGCCGATGACTCGTCCGGACCCCCTGAAGTGGAAGGGTCCGCCCGGCCTGGATAACCTCACCGGGCACAGCCCCAGACCAGCGTGGATCGAGTGAGGACCCGTCGTGCCCCTGCCCTTCCTGACGGCCGACCGTGCTTTCGACGAGGCCGCGGACGTCGCGCTGCCCTTCGACGACCGGGACCAGTGGCGCCGCCCGTACCGCCCGGGTCCGTACCGGGTCGGCGCGGCGGCGCTTCTTCTGCTGCTCGCCTCGTACGTGCTCTTCGCAGCCGTGATCATCGCCGTGGCCGGTGATGTCACCGCCGCGACCGTGTGCGGGGTGCTGGCGGTGCTGATCATCGCTGCCGCGCTGCGCCTGCTGCGGATGGGCACCTGGGTGAGCGCGCGCGGTCTGCGCCACGTCGGGTTCTTCCAGACGCGCACGGCGCCGTGGGAGCAGGTCGTGACCGCCCGCACGGTGCAGCAGCCGGTGCGCTGGCTCGGTCTGCCCCGCACGGTCCAGGGACAGGCCCTGGTGCTCGTACGCCGCGATCGGCAGGGTGAGCAGACGATGCTGCTGACCAGTCACGGCGCCGATTTCCTGGGGCGGTCCACGGCGTTCGACCGGGCCGCCGACAGCATCGAGGTGTGGACCGAGGAGTACCGGCCGCAGCGCTGACGGTCGTACGGCGCACGTACGTACGACGAAGGGGCCCGTCGAGATCGTGATGATCTCGGCGGGCCCCTTCGTGTCTTCGTCGTGCCTCAGGCGCTGAGCGTGCGGCCCTCCTGGAGGGCGATCGCGCGCTGCATCGCTTTGCGGGCGCGAGGGGTGTCGCGGGCGTCGCGGTAGGCGACCGCGAGGCGGAACCAGCAGCGCCAGTCCCCCGGCGTGTCCTCCGTCTCGGCCTTGCGCCGGGCGAAGACCTCGTCGGCCGAGTCGCGGTCGATGCGGCCGTAGCCGTCCCGGCGGAGTTCGTCGACGGGCAGGCCGCCCTCCGCCTCCAGGAGTTCGGCGAGCCGGTTGGCCTTGCGGACGAACTGGGTGTTCGCCCACAGGAACCAGACGCCGATCACCGGCAGGATCAGCACCGCGACACCGAAAGTGATCGTCAGGGCGGTGCCCTGCTGGATCAGCATGATGCCGCGGTCACCGGCCAGTACGAAGTAGACGACCAGGACCGCCGCCGTGATGACGTACGTGATTTTCGCGCGCATTGCCGCAGGTCAGCCGTTCAGGTCGAGGAAGTGTTCCAGGCCGAAGGTGAGGCCGGGGGTGGTGACGACCTTGCGGGCGCCCAGGAGGATGCCCGGCATGAAGCTGCTGTGGTGCAGCGAGTCGTGGCGGACCGTGAGGGTCTCGCCCTCGGCGCCCAGGAGGACCTCCTGGTGGGCCAGGAGGCCGCGCAGGCGGACCGAGTGGACGGGGACGCCGTCGACGTCCGCACCGCGGGCGCCGTCGAGCGCCGTCCGCGTCGCGTCGGGCGCGGGCGCGCTGCCCGCCTTCGCACGGGCGGCGGCGATCAGCTGGGCCGTGCGGGAGGCGGTGCCCGAGGGCGCGTCGACCTTCTTCGGGTGGTGCAGCTCGATGACCTCGACCGACTCGAAGTACGGGGCCGCCACCTCGGCGAACTTCATCGTCAGGACCGCGCCGATGGAGAAGTTCGGGGCGATCAGGACGCCGGTCCCCGGGGAGGCGGCGAGCCAGGAGTTCAGCTGCGTGAGGCGGTCCTCGGTCCAGCCCGTCGTGCCGACGACGGCGTGCATGCCGTGGCCGACCGCGAACTCCAGATTCGCCATCACCGAGTCGGGCGTGGTCAGCTCGACCACGACCTGGGCGCCGGACTCGACGAGCGTGTCCAGCCCGTCGCCGCGGCCGAGGGCCGCGACCAGCTCCATGTCCTCGGCCGCCTCGACGGCACGCACCGCCTCGGAGCCGATGCGGCCCTTGGCTCCGAGGACCGCCACGCGCAGCTTGCTCATGATCTTCCAGTTCCTTCGCTACGGGTACGAGAGGTGGGGCTTACGCGACGGCGTCGTGGAGGCGTGCCGCCTGCTTGTCCTTGAGCGGGCCTATCACCGACAGGGACGGCCGTTGTCCCAGGATCTCGCGGGCCACCTCGCGGACCTCGTCCGGGGTCACCTCCGAGATGCGGGCCAGCATGTCGTCGACCGACATGTGCTCGCCCCAGCACAGCTCGCTCTTGCCGATACGGTTCATCAGCGCGCCGGTGTCCTCCAGGCCGAGGACCGTGGAGCCCTTGAGCTGGCCGACGGCGCGGGTGAGCTCGTCGTCGGTGAGGCCGGCTTGCGCGACCTGGTCCAGCTCGTCGCGGCAGATCTTCAGGACGTCGTGCACCTGGTTCGGACGGCAGCCCGCGTACACGCCGAACAGACCGCAGTCGGCGAACGACGAGGTGTACGAGTACACGCTGTAGGCCAGGCCCCGCTTCTCACGGACCTCCTGGAAGAGGCGCGAGGACATGCCGCCGCCGAGCGCCGTGTTGAGGACGCCCATGGCCCAGCGCCGGTCGTCGGTGCGGGCCAGGCCCGGCATGCCGAGGATGACGTGGGCCTGCTCCGTCTTGCGGCCGAGCAGTTCCATCCGGCCGGCCGTGCGCAGGGTCTTGTGCCCGGCGCGCGGGCCGATCGGCGCGGCCGTGCCGGTGAGCGCGCCCGCCTTCTCGAAAGCGGCGCGGACCTGGCGTACGACCTTGTTGTGGTCGACGTTGCCCGCCGCAGCCACGACCAGGTGGGTCGGGTCGTAGTGCCTGCGGTAGAAGCGGGCGATCTGGCCGCGGCTCAGCGCGTTGATCGTGTCGGGGGTGCCGAGGACCGGGCGGCCGAGCGGTGTGTCGCCGAGCATGGTGTGCGCGAACAGGTCGTGCACGACGTCTCCCGCGTCGTCCTCGGTCATGGCGATCTCTTCGAGGATCACGCCGCGCTCCGCGTCGACGTCCTCCTCCTCGATGAGGGAGCCGGTCAGCATGTCGCAGACGACGTCGATGGCGAGCGGCAGGTCGGTGTCGAGCACACGCGCGTAGTAGCACGTGTACTCCTTCGCCGTGAAGGCGTTCATCTCGCCGCCGACCGCGTCGATCGCGGCGGAGATGTCCAGGGCGCTGCGCTTCTTCGTGCCCTTGAAGAGGAGGTGCTCCAGGTAGTGCGTCGCGCCGTTCAGCGTCGGGGTCTCGTCGCGGGAACCGACGTGGGCCCAGATGCCGAAGGTCGCCGAGCGGACGGAGGGCAGGGTCTCGGTGACGATGCGCAGGCCGCCCGGGAGGGTGGTCCTGCGGACGGTTCCGATGCCGTTCTCGCCCTTGATCAGGGTTTGGGTACGGGCGACGGCCCGCCCCTCCGAGGAGGTGCGGGCCGTCGTCGTGGTGCTACGGGACGTCACTTGTCGGCGTCGTCCTTCTTGTCTGCGTCGTCCTCGCCCTCGACCACGGGGATCAGGGAGAGCTTGCCGCGGGAGTCGATCTCGGCGATCTCGACCTGGACCTTCTGGCCCACACCGAGGACGTCCTCGACGTTCTCCACGCGCTTGCCGCCGGCGAGCTTGCGGATCTGCGAGATGTGCAGCAGACCGTCCTTGCCCGGGAGCAGGGACACGAACGCACCGAAGGTCGTCGTCTTCACGACGGTGCCCAGGTAGCGCTCGCCGACCTCCGGCATGGTCGGGTTGGCGATGCCGTTGATCGTGGCGCGGGCGGCCTCGGCGGCCGGTCCGTCGGCGGCACCGATGTAGATGGTGCCGTCGTCCTCGATCGTGATGTCGGCGCCGGTGTCCTCCTGGATCTGGTTGATCATCTTGCCCTTCGGGCCGATGACCTCACCGATCTTGTCCACGGGGATCTTGACCGTGATGATCCGCGGGGCGTTCGGGGACATCTCGTCCGGGACGTCGATCGCTTCCATCATCACGTCGAGGATGTGGAGGCGGGCGTCGCGGGCCTGCTTGAGGGCGGCGGCCAGGACGGAGGCCGGGATGCCGTCGAGCTTCGTGTCCAGCTGGAGGGCCGTGACGAAGTCCTTGGTACCGGCGACCTTGAAGTCCATGTCACCGAACGCGTCCTCGGCACCGAGGATGTCGGTGAGGGCGACGTAGTGCGTCTCGCCCTTGATCTCCTGCGAGATCAGGCCCATGGCGATACCGGCGACGGGGGCCTTGAGCGGCACACCGGCGTTCAGCAGCGACATGGTCGAGGCGCAGACCGAGCCCATGGACGTCGAGCCGTTGGAGCCCAGCGCCTCGGAGACCTGACGGATCGCGTAGGGGAACTCCTCGCGCGTCGGCAGGACCGGCACGATCGCGCGCTCGGCGAGCGCGCCGTGGCCGATCTCGCGGCGCTTCGGGGAGCCGACGCGGCCCGTCTCACCGACGGAGTACGGCGGGAAGTTGTAGTTGTGCATGTAGCGCTTGCGGGTCACCGGGGAGAGGGTGTCCAGCTGCTGCTCCATGCGCAGCATGTTCAGCGTGGTGACGCCCAGGATCTGGGTCTCGCCACGCTCGAACAGGGCGGAGCCGTGCACGCGCGGAATGGCCTCGACCTCGGCGGCCAGGGTGCGGATGTCGGTGACACCGCGACCGTCGATGCGCTTCTTCTCCTTGATGACGCGCTCACGGACCAGCGACTTGGTCAGCGAGCGGTACGCGGCGGAGATCTCCTTCTCGCGGCCCTCGAACTCCGGGAGGAGCTTCTCGGCGGCCAGACCCTTGACGCGGTCCAGCTCGGCCTCGCGGTCCTGCTTGCCCGGGATGGTGAGGGCGGCGGACAGCTCGGTCTTGACCGCGCCGGTCAGGGCCTCGAGCACGTCGTCCTGGTAGTCCAGGAAGATCGGGAACTCGGCGGTCGGCTTGGCGGCCTTCGCGGCGAGGTCCGACTGGGCCTTGCAGAGGACCTTGATGAAGGGCTTCGCGGCGTCGAGACCGGCGGCGACGACCTCCTCGGTGGGCGCCTCGGCGCCGCCCTCGACCAGCTTGATGGTCTTGTCGGTGGCCTCGGCCTCGACCATCATGATCGCGACGTCGCCGTCCTCCAGGACGCGACCGGCGACGACCATGTCGAAGACGGCGTCCTCGAGCTCGGTGTGCGTCGGGAACGCGACCCACTGGCCGTTGATCAGCGCGACGCGGACGCCGCCGACCGGGCCGGAGAAGGGCAGACCGGCCAGCTGCGTCGACGCGGACGCGGCGTTGATCGCCACGACGTCGTACAGGTGGTCGGGGTTGAGCGCCATGATCGTGGCGACGACCTGGATCTCGTTGCGCAGGCCCTTCTTGAAGGACGGGCGCAGCGGGCGGTCGATCAGGCGGCAGGTGAGGATGGCGTCCTCGGAGGGACGGCCCTCGCGGCGGAAGAAGCTGCCGGGGATCTTGCCGGCGGCGTACTGCCGCTCCTCGACGTCCACCGTGAGGGGGAAGAAGTCGAGGTTGTCCTTGGGGTTCTTCGAGGCCGAGGTGGCCGAGAGCACCATGGTGTCGTCGTCGAGGTAGGCGACGGCGGAACCGGCGGCCTGACGGGCCAGGCGGCCCGTCTCGAAGCGGATGGTGCGGGTGCCGAAGGAGCCGTTGTCAATGACGGCCTCGGCGTAGTGGGTCTCGTTCTCCACTAGCGTTTTCTCCGTTACTTTCGTCTGTTACGTCTTTTGTCCCTCTCTGCCCGTGTGGCAGGGGGACGGTGCGGAGAAGCGCGCCGTTTGTGCGGGCCGGTCTTCGATCGAAGCACCCGGGGATCCTCTTGCGTCTCCGGGGGCCACTACCGAGGACCGGCGGCGGCGAGGTGCGCTTCCCCTCCTCATCTTCGTGGTGGTACGCCACCAGACTACAAAGCCTGCGTGGCTGTGCGCACGTACGGCAAAGGGAGCGGCCCCCTATTCGGGAACCGCTCCCTTCACAGCGTCTTAGCGGGCGCCGGCCGCACCGCGGCGGATGCCGAGGCGCTCGACCAGGGCACGGAAGCGCTGGATGTCCTTCTTGGCCAGGTACTGCAGCAGGCGGCGACGCTGGCCGACCAGGATCAGCAGACCACGACGGGAGTGGTGGTCGTGCTTGTGGGTCTTGAGGTGCTCGGTCAGGTCCGAGATGCGGCGGGAGAGCATGGCGACCTGGACCTCGGGGGAGCCGGTGTCGCCCTCCTTCTGGCCGAACTCGTCGATGATCTGCTTCTTCGTAGCGGTGTCGAGTGCCACGCTTACTCCTCGTAGATTCTTGAGCGCCACCGAGCGCCCCTGGTCTGCATCTCAGGGGGGCTTCCGTAACTCGGGAGGCGAGGCTCGCTGGGCGCTGTCCCCAGCCTGCTGCCGGGGGCGCGTACACAAACGGCCGTGAGTCAGGATAGCAGTCACTCGACTGCTGCCCTGACCACGGCCGCCGGGGTACGGGTCGGTGCGCGGGTCAGCTGACCATGCTGCGCACCTGCGTGTACAGCCCGAGCACCGCCAGGCACAGCGGGACGAGGGTCAGCAGGACGAAGCCGTCGAAGAGGTCGAGCAGGCGGCCCCAGAACGGGGAGACGCCCTTGCGCGGCACGGTCAGGCCGACGGCCACGAGCAGCGCCGCGCCGCCGCCGATCGCGGCGGTGAACCAGAGGGTGTGGACGTTGAGCGGGCCGCTGTCCCCCTGCACCAGGCTGATCAGCAGGGACTGCGGGACGTGCAGGGACATGCCGAGGATCAGCAGGCCGAGGATCAGCAGGCCGCCCACGATCAGGGAGGCGACCTGTGCGGTGTAGTCGAACAGGCGGGCGCGCAGCATCACGGCGATGCCGCAGGCGAGGGCGAGCAGCTGGGACCAGACCTGGTCGGAGAAGCCGAGCACGACGCCGGCCGTGGCGACGGCGACGGTGGCGCAGCCGATGACGAGGCCGAGCAGCAGTTCGTGGCCGCGGCGGACCTGGGCGCCGATGCGGCCGAAGTCGACGTGCTCCTCCTCGTCGCGGCCGTAGTCGCGGCCCTGGGCGATCTGGTCGGGCGAGCGGTAGCCGATGGGGAGCCGGGCGGAGCGGGCGGACAGGCCGGGCAGCCAGGCCACCGCGATGATCGCGACGACCGCGGTGACGGCGGCCACCTCGCGCGGCTGGGCCTCGGTGACCAGGGCGCCGAAGGTGGCGAGGGCGCCGACGGCCGAGCACAGGGCGGCGGCGACGAACACGGCGTCGCCGTGCGGGAGCAGCACCACGAGGAGAGCGGAGGCGGCGAGCACCACGACGCAGCCGGACAGCAGCTGGAGCCGACCGGGCCCCTCGCCGCCGTCGGCGGGGAAGAGGCCCGAACCGGCGAGGAGCAGGTGCGGCAGGGCGGCGAGGCCCAGCGCGGTGGACGCGGCGCGGTCGTCGTAGACGCGGGCGCGGACCACGGACAGGGCGACGAGCAGGATGCCGACGACGCCGGCGATGATCCCGGGCAGACCGTGCATGTCGCGGTCCATCGGGTTCGAGAACCACAGGGCGAACGCCATCATCGTCAGCAGCAGCACACCGGCGGCGAGGCCGACGACGCTCATCAGCTCGTCGCGCCAGCGGCGCCGGTCCCGGCGGACCGCGGAGGCGACGGCGTCGGAGACGTCGTCGAACACGGCGGAGGGCAGCGACTCCCCGAACGGGCGCAGCAGCAGCACGTCGCCGTCGAGCACCCGCTGGTCGGCGAGCGAGCGGCCGGCGTCGAGGACGGTGCCGTCCCGGCGGACCAGGTGGTAGCCGGTGGGGTCGCCCTCGGCCTGGGTCTGTCCGGAGAGCTGGAGGATCTCGGGATAGATGTCGGCCAGGGCCGTGTCCTCGGGCAGGGCGACGTCGATACGTGCGTCCGGTGCGGCGACGGTGACGCGGCAGAAGCCGGTCCCGCCCCCGGCAAGAGCGGTGGTGCTCACCTCGCGGTTCCCCCTTGTAAAGAAATGTGGCGTGGCGTCGCTGTAGAGAAGTGGAGAAATGGTGTGGCGTCGCGGTTATTTGGTGCAGACGACGTTCATATGGCGCCCGTGCGGCGTTCGGAAGACGGTACGCGCGGGGCGACAGCGTACCGCCCGGGTCTCATCTCACCCCATGGGCCCCGTCAGTTGACCGGAGTCAGTAGGATCATTCGGCACGCCGGGGCTCTCGCTCTCCGGTCTGGGGGTACCGCCGGTAACGGGGGCGGTCCGACATATACCGATGCGCACGACATCTGTGCGCACGGAACCGAAATTGCCGACGAATGCCGATGAATAAGGACTGGTGCCTCGGTGAGCGTGGTCATCGTCAAGCGCCCGCCTCGGGTATTGCCGCCCGACGTACCGACGGGCGAGGTGCAGTTGGAGCCGCCGCCCGAGCTGGCCCGGCCCGAAGACCAGAACCTGATGATGAGCCTGCTGCCCATGCTGGGCATGGGCACGTCCTCGGCGTTCTTCTTCACGTCGGGGCAGTCGATCATGAAGATCATGGGTGGCGTCATGATCGTCTCCACCCTCGCCATGGCGCTGGCCCAGCTGATCAAGGCGCGTCAGGGCGGTGGCGCCGAGATGGCCCAGGAGCGCCAGGACTACCTCAAGTACCTGGCCCAGGTGCGGCGCGAGGTGCGGACCACCGCGCGCAAGCAGCGTGACGGACAGTTCTTCCTGCACCCGAACCCGGAGCAGCTGTGGGCCCTGGTCGCCGAGGGGCGGCGGGTGTGGGAACGCCGCGCGAGCGACGGCGACTTCACCCAGGTACGGCTCGGGCTCGGCCCCCAGCAGCTGTCCACGCCGCTGATGGCGCCGGAGACCGCGCCGCTCGACGAGCTGGAGCCGCTCACCGCGCACGCGATGAAGTCGTTCCTCGACACGCACGGCACGCTCGACGCGCTGCCGCTGGCCGTGTCGCTGCGGTCCTTCTACCACGTCAGCATCTCCGGTGACCCGGACACCACCTACGGTGCGGCCCGCGCGCTCATCGCCCAGCTGTGCACCCTGCACTCCCCCGAGGACCTGCGGCTCGCGGTGGTGGCCTCGCCGGGCGCCATGGCCGAGTGGGAGTGGGCGAAGTGGCTGCCGCACGTCCAGGACTCCACGGTGGACGGCGCCGGTTCGCGACGCATGATCGTGCACGACCTCGGCGAGGTCGAGGACATGCTCGCCGACGACCTCGAGGGGCGCGGCCGCTTCAACCCGAACGGGCCGCCGGTCGCCGACGCCCCGCACCTCGTCGTCGTCATGGACGGCGGCGACATCCCGGACGAGTCGCTGATCGCGGGCGCCGAGGGCCTGCAGGGCGTGACCATCATCGAGGTGGTCCCCGGCATCGTCGAGGAGCTGCGCGGCTCGCTGTCCGTGCAGGTCCACCCGGGCAGCCTGCTGCTCGAGTCGCAGGGCGGCACCCAGTACACGGGCATCTGCGACACCCTGTCGGCCACCGAGGCCGAGGCCCTCGCGCGGCAGCTCGCGCCGCTGCGCGCCGGCTCGGCGGACGGCGACGAACCGCTCCTCGCCAACCTGGACTTCACCGAGCTGATGGGCATCGGCGACGCCGGTTCGGTGGACGTCTCGCGCACCTGGCGCCCGCGCACCCTGCACGAGCGGCTGCGCGTGCCGCTGGGCGTGGACCGCGACGGCCAGCCGGTCATGCTCGACATCAAGGAGGCCTCCCAGGAGGGCATGGGCCCGCACGGCCTGTGTGTCGGCGCGACCGGTTCCGGCAAGTCCGAGGTGCTGCGCACCCTGGTGCTCGCGCTGACGGTGACGCACTCCTCGGAGACGCTGAACTTCATCCTCGCCGACTTCAAGGGCGGCGCGACCTTCGCCGGCATGTCCGAACTGCCGCACGTCGCCGCCGTCATCACCAACCTGGCCGACGACCTCACCCTCATCGACCGCATGCGCGACTCGATCACCGGTGAGCTCCAGCGCCGCCAGGAGCTGCTCCGCTCGGCGGGCAACTACGCCAACATCACCGACTACGAGAAGGCGCGCGCGGCCGGCGCCCCGCTGGACCCGCTGCCGTCCCTGGTGATGGTGCTCGACGAGTTCTCCGAACTCCTCACCGCGCGGCCCGACTTCATCGAGATGTTCATCCAGATCGGCCGCATCGGCCGTTCCATGGGTGTGCACATGCTGCTCGCGTCGCAGCGCCTGGAGGAGGGCAAGCTGCGCGGCCTGGACACGTTCCTGTCGTACCGCATCGGTCTGCGCACCTTCTCGGCCGCCGAGTCACGTACGGCGATCGGTGTCCCGGACGCGTACCACCTGCCGAACGTCCCGGGTTCGGGCATCCTCAAGTACGACACCGAGACGATGATCCAGTTCAAGGCCGCGTACGTCGGTGGCGTCTACCGGCCCGGCGGTACGGGTCCGGGCGGATCGCGCACCCACCGGCAGCCGGTGCTCTTCACCGCGGCGCCCGTCGCGCAGCAGATCATCCACGAGCCGGAGCCCGAAGAGGTGCCGGACCAGGTGGACGACGCGCTCGCGGACACCGTCCTCGACGTCATCGTGGCCCGGCTCGTCGGCCAGGGCCCGCCGCCGCACCAGGTGTGGCTGCCTCCGCTGGAGGAGTCCCCGTCGATGGACGCCCTGCTGCCGCCGCTGTCGGCGACGGCGGAGCGCGGTCTGCACGCCGCCGAGTACTCGGCGCAGAGCAAGCTGATCGTGCCGATGGCACTGGTGGACAAGCCGTTCGAGCAGCGGCGCGACATCCAGTACCTGGACTTCTCCGGATCGTCCGGTCACGCCCTCGTGGTCGGCGGGCCGCAGTCCGGCAAGTCGACGCTGATCCGTACCGTGATGTCGGCGTTCGCGCTCACCCACACCGCGGCCGAGGTGCAGTTCTACTGCCTGGACTTCGGCGGTGGCGGCATGCTCTCGATGGAGGGCCTGCCGCACGTCGGCGGCGCCGCCTCCCGGCTCGACGCGGAGAAGATCCGCCGTACGGTCGCCGAGGTCCGCGGGATCCTCAACGAGCGCGAGGAGTTCTTCCGCGCGAACAACATCGACTCGATGGGTACCTACCGGGCGCGCCGCGCCGCGGGGCAGTACCCGGACCAGCGGTGGGGCGACGTCTTCCTGGTCATCGACGGCTGGGCCGCCTTCAAGACCGACTACGAGCAGCTGGACCCGGTGATCCTGGATCTGGCCGCGCGCGGTCTCGGCTTCGGCATCCACCTGTTCATCGGTGCCGCCCGGTACAGCGAGGTGCGGCCCGCGCTGCGCGACCAGCTCCTGAACCGCGTGGAGCTGAAGCTCGGTGACCCGATGGAGTCGGAGTTCGACCGCAAGAAGATGGAGGCCGTGCCGCTGGGCATGCCCGGCCGCGGTCTGACCCCGGACAAGCTCAGCTCGCTCGCCGGCCTCCCCCGCATCGACGCCTCGTCGGACGTGACGACGCTCGGCCAGGGCATCGAGCAGATGGTGACGGCGATCGCCGAGCACTGGCAGGGTCCGGCCGCCCCGCCGGTGCGGATGCTGCCGACGAAGCTGCACATCAGCGAGGTCCCCAAGGGCAGCGACTTCCCCGAGCGGGGTGTCGCGATCGGTGTCGACGAGACGACGCTGTCGCCGGCGTTCATCGACTTCGAGAACGACCCGCTGATGGTGGTCTACGGCGAGTCCGAGTCCGGCAAGTCGGCGTTCCTGCGCATGATCGCCAAGCAGATCTCGGAGCGGTACGCGACCGACAAGGCGCTGCTCGTCGTCGGTGACTACCGGCGCGCGCACCTGGGCGAGATGCCCGAGTCGCACCTGTACAAGTACTGCGCGTCGGGTCCGCAGCTCCAGGAGGTCGTCACCAGCCTGGCGGGCTCCATGGGCCGGCGCATGCCGGGTCCCGACGTCACGCCGGAGCAGCTGCGCAACCGGTCGTGGTACGACCTGCCCGACGCGTTCATCATCGTCGACGACTACGACCTGGTGGCCACCAGCTCGGGCAATCCGCTCCAGTCCCTGCTGGAGTACCTGCCGTTCGCCCGTGACCTCGGCCTGCGCATCATCGTGGCGCGGTCGTCGTCGGGTGCGGCGCGGCAGTCCTTCGAGCCGGTCATGCAGCGCATGAAGGAGCTCGGCGCGACCGGTCTGGTGCTGTCCGGCGACCCGGCGGAGGGCCAGATCTTCGGCCCGCTCAAGCCGCAGCGGCTGCCGCAGGGCCGTGGCATGTTCATCACCCGCAAGGGCGGCGCGCAGCTGGTGCAGACCGCCTGGCTGCCGATGCACAACTGACGCCCGCGATGCCCCGGGTTCGCCGGGTACGGTACGGCGCCGGAGGCATTCGTCTCCGGCGCCGTCCGCACAACCAGCCTGAAGGAGACGGAAGTTGACCACCGCACCCCGCACCACCGACGAGGCGCTCGCGATCGCGCGGACGTCGTTCCAGCCCCTGTGCGCGGACGGCACCCCGGCCACGCTCAACGTCCAGGAGTTCGACCTGGGCTTCCTGATCTACGCGACGTTCCCGCCGACCGAGCCGCCGAGCTACGGCGGCAGCCATCTGGTGATCTCGAAGGCGGACGGCTCGACGATGTACGTGCCGAACTTCCCGCCGGACTCGGCCATCGAGCTGTACCGGCGCGAGGTGGCGCGGGGTTAGTCCGGGCCTGATCCGGGCCGGTTGTCCGCGCCCGGCACTAGACTCGACAGGCAGTGATCGACGCACCCTCGACGGACGCGCGGACGCGGACGTGTGGTGCGAGGGTGACACGGCGACAACCGGGGGAGACAGGGCACATGAGCGAGCCGAGCAGCCCGACGCCGCCGTCCGGCGGCGGCCGGAGCGGTGGCGCGGGGAGCGGGGACGCGGGAGGCGGCGGCGCGGGGCGAGGCCATGAGCCGCATCCGTTCATCGGCGGGCGGGCCGCCGCGCTGCGCGACCTGGCCGCGTGGCGGGCCGGTGCGCCGGGCGCGCCCCGGGTCACGCTCGTCACCGGCTCTCCGGGGTCCGGCCGCACGCGGCTGCTGACCGGCTTCCTGATGCTCTGCGACCCCGGGTACCGGGAGCGCGTCGACCTCGCGCGCCTCGATCCGGCGATCGTCCCGCCCCCGCTTCCGGCACCCGCCGTGCCCAGCGCCGCGGGCCGCACGCCCGCACAGGTGCTGTGGCTGCTCGCGGACCACTTCGGCCTCGGCGCGGCCCGCGACACGCAGGTGTACGAGGCCCTGGACGCGGGCGACGGCGAGCGCGCCGTCGTCGTGGTCGATGTGGACCAGGCCGGTCCGGTGCGGGCGGGGCACGGCCCGGAGCGCATGGCGCGCGAGCTGCTGGTAGCGCTGGGTGCGCTCGGTTCCGTACGGCTGCTGGCCGACGTTCCCCGGGCGGCCGCGGCGCTGATCAGCTCGGCGCTGCCGCCCGGCACGGTCCGGGTCATCGATCTGGACGCGCCCGAGTACGCCGATCCGGCGGGGCTCCTGCTCCAGGCCGAGGCGGCCCTCGACCCCGCGTCCGGCGCCTCCGCGCAGCCGTTCACGGTGGATGCCGGAGCGCGGCGGGAGCTGGCCGGAGCCCTTGCGGCGCGGGCCGCCGCCGGTGGTGCGGGCGGCAGCCGTCTGATCGTCCAGCTGGCCGTCGCCGGCTGGCTGTTGGCCCCCGAGCCCGCGCCGTCGCCGCAGGCGCACGCGCCCGCCACGCTCACCGACGTCCTCGACCTGCACGCGCACCGGCTCGGCGCCGACCCCGCCGTGCTGCGGGCGATGCTGGCGCCGCTGGCCCTCGCCGAGGGCGACGGGCTGCCCCTGCACCTGTGGGTGCCGCTCGCCTCCGCGCTGGCCGGGCGGGACATGACGGCGGAGATCGCCGAGGGGATGCTGCTCGCCGGACCCTTCATACGGACCGCCGACGCGGAGACCGGTGCCGGGACGGAGTCCGGGGCCCTGATCGCCCTGGCCCACCCCGCCCTCGGCGCGGCGATCCGCGCCGAGCTGCCGGACGCGACCGCCGCGCACCTGGGCGTCGCCACGGAGCTGCTCGGCCGGGTCCCCGGACAGGACTGGTCGCTGGCGGACCCCTATGTGCGGGACGCCATCGTGGGGCACGCGCTGGGGGCGGGCCAGTTGCCGCGGCTGCTCACCGACCCGTCGCTGATGGCGTACGCCGACCCGGTCGTGCTGCGCGCGGCCGTCGAGGAGGTCGCCGCGGACGAGGCGGCGGCCGGGCAGCTCCAGGATGCGGCCCGCACCTATCTGTGGGCTGCGCCGCTGCTCACCCGTACCCTGGCCGACCCTCCGCTGCGGGCGCGGGTGCTCGCCGCCGCGTTCGACGAGGACGGACTGCCCGCGTACGCCCAGGCTCTGCGCGACCGACCGGAGCTTGCCGTCCCGGACGCCCCGCCGGCCGTGACACCACCTCCGCCCCTGCCCCGCCCTCAGCCGATGGAGACCCAGGCGTGACCACCCCCGACCAGGACCAGACCCGGCACCAGGGCCCGGCGCCGGACGCCCGCGCCGTGACCGGCCCGGGGAACACGGCCGTGTTCACGTACATCGACCCGCGCACCGGCGAGGAGACGTACCTGACCCGCGTCTCCGCCCCCGGCCTGCCGCACGTCGAGTACCAGGGATGGACGGACCTGAACCGCCTGGGCGTCCCCGCGGGGAACGTGCTGGCGGTCCACACCGACCTCAGCCCTTCCTCGCTCCCCGGCGGCTACACCCTCGAAGCCCTCACCGCCGGTTTCCCGACCGCGTCCCTCTCGTCCAGCCACGGCTACGGCCGGGACGCGGCCGAGCGGGCGGCTGGGGTCGCCGCGCTCACCGCGCAGGTGGAGTCGATGGCGCGGCTCACGGGTCAGGCACCGCCGCCGCACCCGCACCGGGTGCCGGCGCCCGACCGGGCGACAGCTGTGGCACCCCATGCGGAGAGCCTCTCCGGGGACCTGCCGGAGCGGCTCGGGGTCCTGCGCTACGACAGCGCGCTGGTCGCCGGGGCGTCGCTGCCCGACGCGGCGCGGTCCACGCTCACCGGCACCGGCGTCCCGGCGGACATCCGTTTCTTCTTCACCGCGGACCGGCCCGACAACCCCCCGGCGGGCGGCCTGTTCGCTGACGCGGCCACGCATCTGCGCGCGACGGGCGCCGAGTTGTCGCCCACCGCCGCCGAGGTGCTCTCTGCGCACACCCGGATCGGCACCGACGGACGGTACGTGATCACGGTGCAGCAGGGGGCGGGTTCCGTGTGGGCCGCCAACCCCGCTACGGGCAGCGGCCGTTATGTGAACGGCTCGGTCGCCGCCTTCGCACACTCCCTCGCCGCACTCGTCGCGACCCGCGACCTGATGCTGGGTATGAACCCCTACGAGGCGGGTGCGGCGGTCGCCGAGCTCCAGGACCGCCTCTTCGGCCTCGACGCCACCTGCTTCGAGAGTTCCGGCACTTGGTGGTCGGTGATCGTGGAGCAGATGTGGCACGGCCTGTTCTGAGCGGGCCCGTCCCGGCACCGGCACCGCCGAGGACACCGTCCTGAGCAGTCCGTGCACCGCCCGCGCACGGCTCTTCCCCCGCCCTTCCACCCGAGAGGAACACCATGCCTCGCGAAGGAATACGTACCGATACGCAGTCCCTGGCCCGCGAGGGCCAGAACTTCCAGGACCTGGGCAGCCGTTTCTCCGCCGCGGCGGCGGCGCTGCAGAACGGCCTGGCGTCCGTCGGCGCCTGCTCGCCCACCAGCGGCGGGCCGGCCGCTCCGCAGCAGGGCCAGGTCGAGGGTTTCGTGCAGGGCCTGACGAGCTTCGCCGACAAGGCGAACATGCCGCCGTGGGGCGACGACGAGATCGGTGAGAAGTTCGGCATCGCCTACGAGGGCCTGCAGACCGGCATGTTCGAGTCGATGAACCACCTGGCGCAGGAGCTGACGAACATCGGCGGCGCGCTCGGCTCGATGGCGAAGAACCACGACGCGAACGAGTCCTTCAACGAGGGACTCATCCGTGAGCAGCGGAACGACATCGACTTCGCCGCGGGCAGCGGCGGCACCACGTCCCACCTGACCAAGTCGGTGTAGGGACTCTTCGCGGGGTGGGTCAGACGGCCTGGCCCACCGCGATGACCAGAGCGGATCCGACCATCAGCCACAGTCCGGTCCGGCCCGCCCCGGCCACGCCGCGCACGGCGAGCCACAGCGCGCCGCAGCCGCCCAGCACACCGAGGGCGTTGGCGGTCAGGGCCACCGCACCGGCGTCCCCGACGGCCTGTCCGACGAGCGCGGCGAGCGCCGCCGCGACGAACACGGAGGCGCACACGACGGTGCGCAGCCGCTCGCGCCGCAGCACCTCGGCGACGCGCGCCCGCTCCTCGGCGAGCGCCCGCTCCTCGGGCGGCAGCTCGTTCTCCCACTGACGCGAGAAGTCGCCCTCCCACTGGAGGCCGGTGCCGTCCCCACCCGTACGTGTCATGCCCGCGACCCTAACGGACCCGGGCTCCGGCGACGAACACGGCCGCGGTCAGGTCCGGGGCCATCGTCACAGCACCTCGTACAGGCCCTCGGTCCACCAGCTGTACGCGGCGTGCGGGCTGATGGCGAGCAGGTGGCTCTCCAGTTCGTCGCGCAGGGCGAGGAGTTCGCCGCGCGTGTACGCCATCGGGAGGTGTCCCCCGAGGGCGGCCCATGCGGTGACGAGCCGGACGAAGACGTCCAGGTTCTCGGCCATCAGGTGAGGCGCCGCACGGTCGACGTTCCACTCCTGCGCGGTCCAGCCGTACCGGTCGGGGTCGGGCGGCGTGTCGTCGGGCAGCCCGGCTCCACTCCAGCTGTCGTGCGACGGCAGCCGGTAGATCCTGCCTGTGGAGGCGTGCACCGCGATCGGGCCTCCGTTCCAGTCGCCCAGGACGAACAGGGGCAGGTCGCCGACTCGGGGCAGAGGTGCCCGCGGGTCGACGTGCAGGGTGAGCTCGGCCGCCGAGAGGGACGGCAGCCCGGTCCCGGCAAGGATGCGGCGGGCATGCGGATCGCTCAGCTCCGCCGGCAGCAGTGACGCGGGCAGGCGGGTGCAGGACTCCGTGTGGAACAGCGTCGGCGGCGACGCTGCGAAGTCCGCCTGTCCGGGCGCGACATGGCAGGGCGGGACGGTCGCGGTCCGGGCCGCGGTGGATGACGTCACGGGCCGCCCGGGCACGGCGCCGTCGACCGCGCCGAGGTCAAGATCGAGGTCGAGGTCGAGGTCGAGGTCATCCTCCTCGTCCCAGTCCTCTCCGTCGTCCTCCCAGCCCTCCTCTTCGTCTTCGTCGTCCGCGGTGCGTGGTCCGGGGAAACCGTCGGGGAACCGCTCGGGCGCGGTCGCCTCGACGGCGAAGATCCCGCCCGCCGACGCCACGACCACGAGGTCACCCGCCCGCAGCCGGTCCCGCAGCCGGGCAGCGACGGCGCCGACCAGCGCGCGTACCGGTCCCGGTGTCCGGGATCGCGCCGTACGCGGTTCAGGTGGGCGGCGACCGTCCGCTCGGCCTCGATCAGGCTGTGCGGGGACAGGCGTGCCAGCAGGGCGGGGTCCTCTTTCAGTTCCTGGAAGTACTCGCCGTAGCGACCGCCCGCGGCGGCGTGCAGGGCGAGCGCCCCTTCCGCGTAGCGTCCCGTCCCGGTGGGTTCGCCCACCTGGCCGCGCAGCCAGCGCGCCACCTCGCCGTGCACCCGGCGGGCCGCACCGCGGTCGACCGCCCCGGCCAGTTCGGTCTGGCGGGTGAGGTCGTCGAGGCGGTACGCGTCGCCGACGGCGGAGACGTCCGGGGCGTCCACGGGGAGGTCGAGGTCTCCCCCGTTCAGGGAGCGCGAGAGCCGCCGCCACACCTCCAGCGGGACCAGGCCGCGGCGGGCGAGGGCCAGCGCCTGGAGAGCCCATTCGCGCGACATGGAAGCCGACCGCGAGTCGGCCGGAGTGCGCGCGGGTACCGCCACCTCCAGGCGGCGGCGCGCGGCGGACCATTCGTCGTGCCAGTCGACCTCCACGACGAGCAGCGCGTCCAGGGCCTCGGCGATGCGGCTGCTCAGGGTGGTCAGCGCCGCCCCGGGGTAGCCGGCGCCGTGCGTGCCCGCGAGCCGCTGTGCCTGGGCGACCAGGACCACGGCGGGCGCGGCGTCCTCGCGCCGCCCGCGCAGCGCGTCCCGCGCCAGGTCGGCGACCTCGTCCGCCCCGAGCCCGGCCGCGTCCACCCACACCGCGTCCGGCACCAGGCGGCGCACCCGGAGCAGCGTCGCGGTGCGGCCCGAACCCGTCGAGCCCATCAGCTCGACCACGCCCCGGTCCCCCGCCCGGCACCACTCCACGATCCGTTCGGCTGCGGTGTCCGTAGTGACGTTCTCGTACATGGATACGTGGTTCCTGTCGCGCTGATCCGGCGGTGCTCAGCGGGCCGTCAGTGGTCCATCAGTGCGATGCCCCAGATGCCGGCCGCGGCGCCGACCGGGTCCAGGGTGGACTGGAGGCCCTTGACCCGGGAGGCGACCTCGCGGGTCTCGACGCTGTCGCCGCTGTCCGTGAAGACGTGAACGCCGAGCAGCCATACGGAGACCATCGCGAGGAAGTCGTGCAGGCTCCGGCCCACGATCTCGGCGCGTCCGGGGGCCTCGTCGTCCTGATCGGGCAGATGGAGGACGGCGCCGGTCGGGCCGTCGACGACGACGTCGTCGCCCATCCAGAGACCGATCCTGAAGTACGGGCCGGTGGGCGCGGCGTGGGCGCTCCCGGCGCCGTCGTCGGGGGCGGTGTCCGCGGGCCCCGCGATCTCGCGCAGCAGCCGCTCGGGCCGGGGCGGCGGCGGGCCGGTGTGGGTGCCGTGCGCCACGCTCCACCAGTCGGGGTCGCGTTCGAGGCCGAAGAACCCGAGGCCGTGCACGTCCCGGAACGCCGGGATCCCCTGATCGACCAGGAAGTCACGGGTGGCCGCATGCGTCAGGCCCGCGGGGAGCAGCGGCTCCGGCACGGCGACGAGCGTGCCGTCCTCGGCCGCGAAGAGGGTGTCCAGGTCGGCGGGCCGGGGGGCCGGGCCGTGGCGCGGGACGGTGGCGGGCGCCTTCAGGAGAGCCGGGCAGGCGGCCTCGACGCGGCCTCCCGGGCGGCGGGTGATCCCGGTGAAGGGCGTGCCGGGCGCGGATTCGATACCGAACAGGCCGCCGTGGCCCGCGATCACCACGCTGTCGCCGATGGAGACGGGTCCGGCGTCCAGCAACGTGCCGTTCACCGGCTCGGGCTCGGGCCGGTCGTCCTCTCCTCCGGCGGTCGGCCAGCGCAGCCCCGGCAGCGCCTCCTCGGGATCCTGGCCCAGTTCCCAGGGCGCCGCCGCCAGTTCCTCCCCGCTCCGCGGGTCGTACAGGGTGACGTGGCGCCGCCGGTCGCGGTAGGCGACCGCGGCGGCCACGGGCCGGTCGTCGAGGCGCAGTTCCATCAGGTCGGTGACCGGGGAGAAGGCCAGGTAGGACAGGTGCAGCGCGGCGGGCGGGCGCCAGCGCGTCCACGTCACCCGCCAGGGCGTCCGGACTCCGGCGGCGGCCAGGCCGTCGGCCAGTTCGGTGTCACCGCGCACCGTCGCCTGGAGATGCAGCCAGGCCACCCAGGTTCCCTGGTCGCACGGCAGGAGCGCGTAGTCGCGCGCGTGCACGGCGTCGGCGAGCACCGATCCGCCGGGAGCCTCGTCGAGGCCCGCGCCCTCGGCCGCCTCCAGCAGCGACTCGGGCGCGAGGTGGGCCACGAGCCGGGTACGGCGCAGCAGTTGGGTGAACCGGGTGTACGTCGTGTCGCCCGCGGCGAGGTCGGCCGCCGCGCAGTGGGCGGCGAGCGCCGTCGTCGCGTAGCGGACCACGGAGCCGGCCTCCGCCGGTCCCTCCGCGCTCGGGGACCCCGTCGCCGCGGGCTGTTCGGACACGTCGGCGAGGTGGTCGGCGAGCCGGTCCGCGAGATGTTCCGCGAGGTGGTGGTGGGTGCGGGCCCGGTCCTCCGCCGGGAGCTGCCCGCGGAGCGTGCGGGCGACGGTCTCGTCCCGGAACGACACCGTCTCCGCGTCCGGGTCCACGAGGAGCAGGCTCCGCGCCCTCTCCTCCGTGGCCAGGTCCGCCGTTCGGCCGGCGTCGGGGCGCTGTCCCGTCAGGCCCGCGACCAGTTCCCGCCAGACGGCGTACGGCACGTGCCGCGCCTCGGCCAGCGCCAGCGCCAGCACCTCGGCAGGAACCTCGTCCAGGACCGGCGGCTCGGCCGCGAGGCGCAGAGAGCGGGACGAGTCGTCGCCGAACTCTGGATCGCGTACCGCCGCGAAGACGGTGTGGCCCAGCCCGCCCAGCCTGTTCAGGGCCTGCAGCAGTCGTCGCGGATCACCGCTCGTCCGCGTACTGCCCACGAGGTCGGCCCCCACGAGCAGGACCAGCCGCGCCGGCTTCTTCGGCAGCCGCCGTGACCAGGCGGCGGGCGTCTTGAACCGTGCCCCGAGGGCGGTCACGACCTCGGTGAACACGTCGTCCGCGGTGCGCCCGGCGGCGTCGACGAGGACGCTGTCGGGCACGCGCTCGCGCACGGCCCGCAGGACCTCCGCGCCCTGCGCGCCGGACGGGTCCACGACGCGGTGCACGCCCCAGCCCTTGAGCGAGGGCCAGTCGTCGACGATCCGGTCGGCCGCCTCCCGGGAGCTCAGCGCTTCGACGGGGGCGGGCTCCTGGTTCTCGCTGGTCATGCTGCTCCCTTTCGAGACCTCGGACGCCCGCAGGCCCAGTTCAGGTGTTCTTCGGGCGTGTTCAGGCGTCGGTGGTCCGCGGACGTACTCAGGTGTCCTTCAGACGTCCAGACGTCCAGACGTTCTGCGGATGTCCTCAGGCGAGTCCGTACATCTGTGCCCTCACTCGGATCCAGGTCTCCGCGACCACGGCCAGGTGGTCGCTCAGCTCCGCGTCCATCGCCTGCTTCTGCGCGGCGTCCGAGTGGCGGTAGGTCGTACCGTAATACACCGGTACGCCGTTCATGGACTCGTGCGCGGCGATGGTCTTGGAGCACTCGGCGTACCCGGGATTGAGCTCTCTCGAACCGCAGGGCTCCCGCTCCGTGTAGAGGCCGGCGATCTCGTACCGGGGTGGTGAGGTTCCGTCCGACGTGGCGGCGTTGATGTGGTCGACCCAGTTCAGCAGGTGCGCCTCGGAGTGCAGGGGGCGTACGGCGTCGCTGCCCGCGGGGACGGAGGAGTCGACGACGTACGTACGGTTGCCGTCGGCGTCGACGAGTTCGACGACCGCGTAGTTCTTGCCGGTCATGTCGGGGCCCGTACCGGCCGCCAGGGCCGCCTCCATCAGCTCCTTGATCTTCCGGCGCTTGACGGGGGTCAGGTCGGGGTCGTCGGCCACGGATTCGTCGAAGACGGTCCGCAGGTTGGCGAACGCCTTCTTCGCGTCCGTGTCTCCGCGCAGTTTCGCGGGGAGGTCGGCCGCCGCCTCGTTGCGCCGCCGGACCGCTGTGGACTCGTAGTCGTTGACGGCGGGATTGACCGTGGCGTTGGCGCCGCTGCCCTTGGTGGTGCCCTGATAGGGGCTGTCGCCGTCGGGGTCGCGCTCGGGGCTGTTGCCGACCGCGTTGTCACCGTGGAAGGCGTTGCTCATACGGGCGAGTGCGGCGAGGACGGCGTACTTCTCGCCGTCGTTCATGTTCGTGAAGTTGTCGCCCAGCGCCTCCTGGAGCTCGGCGTCGGTGAAGGCCGTCGGCGGGACGTCGACCGAACGGTGCTGCTCGACCGCGGCGTCGTAGGCGGTCTGCGCCGCCTCCCTGTGCTGCCTGGCAGCGGCGAGGGCGCCGTTCTTCAGCGTGGTGGCATCGGCCGTCGCGCCCTTCTTCATGAGGTCGTCGAACTTCTTCTCGAGCTTCCGTTCCTCGCTCATCGCGTTCTGCAAGGCCCGCCGCGGCGTCTCGAGCGGCTTCATGGCCTTCTCGTACGCCTGCCGCCGCTCGGACGCCTGCTGGAGCAACCGGGCCAGCGGGGCGTCGGGGTGCGTCTCCGGATCGGCCCAGTCGCGCAGGTTCTGATGCACGTTGTCCAGGTCGATCCGGTAGACGTCGTGCGACTCCCGGAGTTTGGCCTGGACCGGGTCCGGGGTGACCCCCTGCTGAACGTCGTCGGCCTCCTCGCGGACGAGGCCGGCGTTGCGCTCGTCGCGGGTGGGGTCGAGATCCCGGCGACTCGGCTCGTCGTCGGAGTCCTTGTCGACCTCCATGTCGCCGTCGTGGTCCGCCTGCCCGTCCTCGCCGTGGTCGGTCAGCGCGTCCTCGTCGGAGTCGACGTCCATGTCGTCCGAGTCGGTCTCCGCGTCGGAGTCGGAGTCGGTCTCCGCGTCGTGTTCGGCGTCGGATTCGGTGTACAGGTCGTCGTCGGAGTCGTCGTCCGTGTCCCCGTCGTGATCCATGTCCATGTCCCCGTCGTGGTCCGGGACGGCGCCGTAGCCGGCCATTTCCGGGGTGTGGGGGGATTGGGGGGATTCGGGGGACTGGGGAGATTGGGGCTGAGGGGTGGGTTGCTGTTGGGTCTGCTGCGGGTGCTGCTGGTTCGGGTCCTGCTGGGTCTGCTGGGTCTGCTGGTTGGGCTGGTTGGGCTGGTTGGGCTGGTTGGGCTGCTGTTGAGCCTGCTGGTTCTGGTTCTGCTGGTTCTGCTGGTTCTGCTGGTTCTGCTGGTCCTGGTCATTCTTCTTCTCCCACGGGGCGTCCATGGTCTGCCCGTTGGAGTCGAAGGGGACGTAGCGGACGCCGGCCGCGCCGGTGTGGATCGGGTTGGGCGAGACCTGGCCGGTCTGGTGGTCGACCCAGATGATGTTGCCGTTGTGGTTGTAGACGTTGAACGCGTGTCCGCCACCGCCGGGCCACTGCACACCGACCACGGCGGCCGATCCCGGGCCGGCCTCCTGGAGGTGCTGCGCGATGCGGCCGTAGGGGTTGGGGTGGTCCGCGCCGGCCCAGATCTGCGGGCGGCCCGCCCAGGCGTCCAGGTTGTTGTACGAGTCCCGCTCGGGCGAGATCCGGTCCGGGCTGCCGTCCGGGTTCGTGTCGGGGGTACGCGGAGCCGACACCTGCGGGTCGCCGAACCACGTCGACAGGCCCGCGCGGGCGTTGTCCAGGCAGTTGTTGGAACGGCCGGGCTGCTGCAGGCCGCCGTCGTTCTGGAGCTGGGCCCAGGTCCCGTTGGGATCGGGGTGGCGCTGCGGCGTGCCGTCAGGGTTCCGCGGAACCGCGTCCACCAACGCCTGCTGATGCGCCGGGTCAGGGGTCAGCAGGCCGTACGGGGCGTGGTTCAGGCTGTCACGTATCTGCTGAAGACTCTGGCCCTGCGACAGCGGCGGGGGCGGGGGCGGCGTCGGATCCGGTGCCGGAGTGGCCGGCGCTCCGTCGTCGGGTGCGGGACCGGGCTGCTGGTTGCTGGGCTTGCCGTTCGGGTGCGGGGTGGGGTCGGCGTACACGCCGGGCGGAACCGTGTTGGCGGGGTTCGCCGGTGTGGCCTGGTTCGGTACTCCGGCCGGGGTCTGCCCGGGAGTCGCGTTCGGCGTCTGTCCAGGCGTCGGGTTCGGCGTCTGCCCTGGCGTCGGGTTCGGCGTCGGGTTCGGGGCCGGGTTGTTCGGCGTGGGGGTCTGGGTGGGGGTTTGGGCAGGCGTCTGGGCAGGCTGCCGCGTCGGAGTCTGGGTGGGCGCCTGCCTGGTGGGCTGGGCAGGGGTCTGGGTGGGCGTCTGCGCCGGATTGGTGCGTTGGGGAGCGTCGGTGCGGGGTGGGGTGGTCGACGCCGTCGGGCGCGCCGGTTGCTGTTGCGGGGTGGTCGGCTGTGCGGCCGTGGCCGGAGCCGGGCCCGTCTGGGGTGCCTGGTTGGGGATGTTCGTCGCCGGGCCGGGATCACCGTGCGTGGTGGAGGCCGGCGTGGGTCCCGGTCGATTCGAGGTCGCGGCCGTGGGCGCCTCGGCCGTCGTCACGCTCTGCGCGTGGAACGTCGGCGCCGACGAACGCGAGGGCGACCCCGGGCTGGAACCCGTACTCGCGCTCGGGCTCCCGCTCGGCGTGGACCCAGGAGTGGTGCCCGGCGTCGAGGACGGCGTGGAACCCGGCGTGCTGCCCGGAGTGGTGCCTGGTGTGGTGCCCTGTGTCGTGTTCGACGGCGCGGACGTGTTGGACGGCTGCGTGTTGGACGACGACGTGTCGGTGGATGCGGGTGTGCCCGTCTGGGCCGCCGCGGGCTGCTGGACCTGTGTACGTGGATCCTGCCCGGCCGACGGATCGTGCGTGCTTCCCTGCGAGGGCGCGTGCGCGGAACCCGGGGCCTGCGCCGCCCCGTTGGTGTCCTGGGCGGCAGGGGCGCTCTCCGAGGACGTGTTGATGCTCTGCGCGCTCGCGCCGGACGGTGTCGGCGAGGCCGTCGACGTGTCGGCCGCGGCGCGTGTCTCCGGCCCGGAATGCGGCTCCGGCGACGCGGTACCGGTACCACCGGAATCGCGCTGCGGACCCGAGGAGCCCGAAGATCCGTCGGCCCCGCCGGTATCGGTCTGCACGGAAGTGTTCGCGGGGGCCTGCTGCTCGCGGAAACCCTCGTCGAACGGCGTCAACGGCCTGCCGCTGTCCGTCGAGGAGTTCCCGCCCCCGGTGTCCGCACTCGCGCTCGCGCCTGCGGACGACGTACTGCTCGAAGACCCACCACCCGTATCGCCGGAGGCCGCCGCCGTGGTCCGCACATGGCTGCCGTCGCTCCCGGCCGCGGAGGACCCTGCGGACGCCGTCGAGGAACCGGTGTGACCGGACCCGCCGCCACCGTCACCAGCCCCCGAACCGGAATCCGCATGAGAACCGGAACCGGAACCCGTTCCCGAGCCGGCCGACGTACCACCGGAGCCACTGCCCCCACCGGTGTGGCCGGACCCGCCTGAGCCACTAACGCTGCCCGAGCCGCTACCGGAACCCGACCCGGCCCCAGATCCAGAACCGGAACCGGAACCGGAACCGGAATCCGATCCCGAACCGGCCCCGGAACCCGAGCCCGACCCCGAACCTCCGTCAGCCCCGGAACTCGCCCCCGAACCGGAGCCCGAACCGGAGCCCGACCCCGAACCGCCGTCACCACTCGACCCGGAATCGGACCCGCCGTGCCCGCCATTGCCCGCAGCATGGTCCAGCCCGCCGCGCGCATGATGCCCCGCCCGGCCACCGGCCCCGTCCCGCAGCGACTCCCCCAACGTCGAACCGAAGTTGGAGAAACCGTCCTTGACCGCCGCCGTCCCCGCGTTCGCGGTCCGGCCCAGGTTGTACCCGTCCTGCGCGCCGAAGTTCTGGTTCACCGTCTGGGCGATGAGGTCCTTGCTCATCTCCTCCAACGCGGAGATGAACGGCTCCTTCACCGCCTCAAGCACGGCTTCCAGGATGGCCTGTGCCGTCTCCTTGAGGATCTTCCGTACCGCGACCCGGGTCACCTGTGACAACGCCGCCGACGCCGCACCCGACAACCCGAACGTCACCACCGCAGTCGCCGCCGCGATCGCGATCTGGATCGCCAGCACCGTCAACTGAATGATCACCGCGATCTTCATCGCGATCACCAGCACGGCCGCCGTGTCAAAGACAAAAGCGATCATCTCGGCAGCCTGCCGGGCATCGTCCAGATACCCCGACCCGCCCGAGAAGTCCTGCCACTTCTCCACGAACGCGTCGATCGAATCGCCGTAGTTGTCGGCCGTGACATTGCCCGCCGACTGCACCGCCGACGCCTGAATGTCCCCGACCTGCGCCCCGAACTCCCGCCACGTCGCAGCACACTGCGTCAGATGGTCCTCATTGGCAGTCGGCCAGTCGAAGCCGAGCATCTCCAACAGCCAGGCCAGCTCGTCCGGCAGCATCATCGCCACGACGGCGTCCCCCGTATCCCCGTAGCCCCGTGTCCCCGCGCCCTCTTGCAACTCAACTGACGCGGATTTGCCACGAGTTTACCCAGCCACCCGAACAACGGGTCAACCGTCGAACGCACACCGCCCGGAACCCCACACAACTCGCCTCACCCCGACGCCGCCCGACTGGGTCGTGACTGCCGGAATCTGCCGGTCCGCTCGCCGGCGCCAGTACCTGCCGGTCCCCTCGCCCGTGGACCCGCACACGACGAAATCCTGCGCCAGACCGACCCGATTGAGCTCGGCCACGTCCGCCTGCTCGATGTCCACCACCTCGCACCCGGCGAGACTCTTCTCCAGGTCGCCGCGGTGCTCGCTCGGAGTGCCCCAGTCGTAACGCTTCCGGACCTCCACGTGGTACGAGATCTCGCCGCCGTCCTTCGTACCGACGAGCCGGTACTGAAAGTGGTAGAGCCCGTAGCACCAGTTGCGCTGGTCCTCGGACTCGAAGCCAGACTCGCTCGCGGTCCTCTGGGAGGACTCCAAGACGGGCGTGTACGGCGGAATGGCCTGTGACGGCCAGGGTTACATCGGCGGCGCGCAGCTGGTGCGGGTTCAGATCTGCACGACGCGCTGGGCGTACGGCTCCCCGGACGGCTCCCTGGTCCAGGGCGCCGGAAAGGAACTGCTCGCCCTGAAGCACGACGACACAGGCTGGCGAGAGGAGAACTTCGGCGGCGACGGCCTCCCCGCCTACCTCGTCAGCCTCGACCCCGCGACGGGCGCCGAGTCGGAGATCGCGTCGTACGGACACCTCGACGACGCACTCGGCCACAGTTCCTGGGCGATGCCCTACTGGCACGACGGCACCCTGTTCCTGGCATCGGTCGGCAACACGGACAAGGCGTTCAAGGGCGTGAAGAGCGACGATCAGCATGAGTCGGCGTTGTTGAAGATGGGTGGGTGAGGCGGGGCCGGTGCGGGCTGCTCAGGTGTCCCGGCTCCTCGCGCAGGGGGTAGTCATTCTGGGTGACTGACGGCCAGGTGTTCAGGCTGATCCCCTGCCGGATCGCCCGGAAGCCGGCGGCTGAGGGCACGGCTTGCCACCTAGGGTTTGGCGCTCCGATGACGCATGCGCTGAAGGCATGGGTCGAGCGCGGAGGACAGCACAGTGGCCGGTCAAGAATCGTACGTCGATCACTCAGAATTAGCGAAGTTGGCCAGAAGTTTCGAACAGCACGCCTACGACCTGGAGTCGAATCTTCGGAAATTCGCCGCGGAGACCGGGGAGGAGGCCATCAGAGATGGTTTCGGTGTCCTGTCGGAATCCGAGGAAGCCACCTCGGCGTACATCACGTACTCCGCGGACGTCGCCGATGCCATGAAGGCCGTCTACAGCCATCTCGATGCCATCGGCGCCGGTCTGAAGCAGGTCGCGGCGGACACGGAAACCAACGACGAGGGTGTTGGCGCACTGTTCGGCAACCACGGCGGCAACTGATGAGCGGAAACGAGTCCGTTGTCGAGGAGATCGTCGAGCTCGGAATCGAGATCGTCCATCCAGGCGGCCGACCGGGCGAACTCAGAGAGGCCGCCACGCAGTGGCGTCAGCTGAAAGCCGAGGTCGACCACATTTTCGGCACCTTGGACAAGCAGGTCGACTCAACTGTCGGGCACACCTGGCGAGGCCCGGCGGCCGAGGCCTTTCACGAGCACTGGAATCAGTGCGTGAAGGCAGCAGACCTGGTGACCGAGCATTTCGATGAAGCTGCCGCAGGGCTTGAAAAGGCGGCGAAAGCCATCGAAGAGGTCAACGAGGAAATCGAGGACATCTACCTCGAGATCGGCATCTCCGTCGGAGTCTCGATCGGCATGTCGTTCGTGACCTTCGGTGTGTCCGCCGCGGTCGGCACCGCCCGTGTGGCGATGCTGGCCGAGAGGGCTCTGAACGCCGCCAGCATGTTGGGGCGGATGCTGCGGGCGATCGCCCATGCGTACAAAGCCTTCAAGAACACCAGCAAGTTCACCGAGGTCGTCGCGAACCTGCTCTCCTCCTTCGCGCTGAACGCCACTACCGGCACGGCCGGCGGCATGGCCACAAGCCTCCTCAGCGGTAATGGCTTCGAGTTCGAGAACAACCTCAGGGGCGGCATCGCGGGAGCGACCTTCGGAACTGGCGCCACCTCAGCCGCAGCCCGCCTGGGCGCCGGTGAGGTGATCAGTGGTGTCGCGGGCGGGGCTGCAGGCGGCGTCGGCGGCGACGCTTTGAACTCCTTGATCGGGGGCGATAAATTCGACGCGCGGCAGGCCGGGATCGACGCGGTCACCGGCGGCGCGGCCGGTGGCGCGGGCGGCACGACGCGAAGCGTCGACAGAGGCTTGCGAAATATCGCGGACGACCTCAGGGGCACGCACACCCCCGAGAGCCACGATGCGGCCAGAGACACCGCATGGGGCACCGTCGTTCCGATCGCCGGCGGAGTCTCGGCGAACGACGGCAAGGACGGCTTGGAAGACGTCGACGCCCACAACAAAAGTGTCCAGTCGGGTGCCGGGCAGGGCACCAGGGGGCGCGATGCCTCGGCTACCGACGAGGTGCGACATGTCTTCGGCTGACCAGCTCTCGGCCACTGCCGGACCTGCTCTTCGCCGGGCGGACCGAGCGCCCCGCAGAGCCGGACCGTGGTTCGGCGTACTGGGACTCGCAACTCTCGCCCCCGTCCTGCCGCTGTGGCTCTTCTGCACGGATCCGGCGCTGCGTCGAACGGCGATTCTCCTCGCGCTGGGGTGCGCCTTGGCCTGCGTCGGAGGCGTCGCTGTCTACCAACGCGCGGCAGGCGGAAGACAGTCGTACGCAACGATTGCCCTCGCCGAGTTCTCGTATTCGGCGGAAGCGGGCGGGCGGGGCGTCACGGCAGCCGAGGGTCCGCCCCGGAAGTTGCCCTCGCGCCGGAGCATGAAGGCGCGCTCCCTCGCGTGGTACGTAGGGATCTGCACGGCGTCGGTGACTCTGCCCGCGATGGCGCTGGGGACGCCGCAGCGTCCGGAACCCGTGCAGCGAATCGTCGACGCCGGAGCGCACTTCACGCACGTCCAGGTGGAGAAGGTAAGCGAAGTCAAGTTCCACGATCCGAGCCACGGTCACTCCTACTACGACTCGACGGCAGTCGTCCGGCTCGCCCCATTGACGGGCAAGGAGCCGGTGACGGCAACGGTCCATCCGCGTACGGAGGACCGGCCACGCCACGGAACCAGGGTGTCGGTGCTCCATGCCCCGTCACGTCCAGAGCTGGGCGCCGTCGCGGGAGACGAGAGCAGCCTCGGTTGGGCATTGCGTGGCTTCACCATGCCGACCGCCGGGCGCTGGATCGCCGGCATCGCCTGGGCAGCCGGCGTCGCCCTCTCCCTGATCGGCATCTCCTTGAACTACGGGCTCCATTCCTCTTCCCGACGAAGAAGTGCCGCTATGGCCGTACGCGGGACATGCCAGGGGCCCGGGATGTTCCAGCGGGGGAACAAGAGGCAGGTGTGCTTGAAAGTGGTCACGGCGTCGTCGCGCACCGCGCATCTCCTGGTCTCTGTCGCGGAGGACCACCTTCCTGAATCCCTGATGGGGCAGGAACTGTGGCTGTGCTTTGACGTCCGGCGCGACGTCGGCGACGACCGATCCTCCGAGAGCCTCGCACCGGCAGCGCTGGTGTCCGACGACGGCTGGGCAATGCACGGGATGCTCCACCCAGACGACGCGCGGATGATGGCCGCCGAGGGCAACCCGGTCGAAAAGACAGGCGCAGGGAAGAGCTCTCCTCGCGCTCTGCGGCTCTGGGATCCACGCTCCTCGTGGCCGCTCTACGTTTCACGGACCGTTCTGCACCTCGCTGCTGCGTTCATCGGCTGCGCCGCGCTGCTGACTTTCGACGCCACAGGTGTCTGGCGCTGGACGATCGGGATCGCGGGCGTCGCCGCCGGACTGACGGTCTGTGTTCTCGTGACGGCCGGACCGCACAGCTCGCGCATCCGCGCGGCGGTGTCCGAGGGAGAGAGGAATCCGGCCTGAGCCTCCCCGTGCCTCCTCTGAGTCGATGGGCCGCGCTCCCCCTCACCACTACGCAACGTGCCCCGCGTCCTCCCGGACGCGGGGCACGTTGCGTAGTGGGCGAGCACTCCGACTCGCCTCGAACTAGCCCTGGCCGTAGGGCGGTTGCTGCGGAGCCTGGGGATACGATCCCGGCGCGGGAGGCGCCTGCTGCGGGTAGGCACCCGGGTACTGCTGCTGCGCCGGGTACTGCGGCTGCCCGCCGCCACCCCAGCCACCACCGGGAGGCGGGGGCGGACCGCTGCCGTTGTTCTTCTTGCTCCGGACGACCACGACGATGATCACGAGGACGACGAGGGCACCGGCGACGATCCCGATGATCACGCCGGGGCTCATGCCGCTGGAGTCGGAGGAGTCAGACGACCCCGAGGCCGCCTCGGAAGACGAGGACGATGAGGGAGCCGAAGCGGTGCCGCCCTTGTCCTTCGCGATGGCGGAGTTCAGCTCGTCGATCCTCAACGGGCCGTTCTTCGACCCGGCCGGGATGTTCTCGGTGAGGGCGGAGTAGGGCTTGATGAAGCCGTAGCCGTAGTGCTCGTCGGGGAGCGACGTGCCCTTGGCGGAGGCGGGGAGGCCGGCTGTCTTGACGAGGCGGTTGACCAGCTGGCCCGGAGCCAGGTCCGGAAACTTCTGCTTGAGCAGAGCGAGAGCGGCGGAAACGTACGCAGCGGAGTCGGAGGTGCCGTTTCCCTTGGAGTACCCGGTAGATCCAGTACTCGTCGTAACGATATCGACACCGGGGGCTGCGAGAAGGAGCGGCTTCCCGTAATTCGAGTCGCCCCAGATCACTCCGCCAGTGTCCACGGCTCCGACGCCGACGACGCCTGGGTAGCTGACAGGCAGCATGTTGTCCGCGTTCTCTCCTTCGTTTCCGGAGGAGACAACAATCGCTACACCCTTGTCGTTGGCGTAAGAAATCGCCTGGAGCTCCGCCGGCTCGTCCACACAGCTGCTCACGCCCTGGGAGATATTGATGATCTGGGCGCCGTTATCCACTGCGTAGCGAATCGACTGTGCGAAGCAACCATCCTGACCCGTGTCCCGAATGGGGAGGATCTTGGCCTCCGGAGCCAGCCCCTTTGCCCCCTCCGCCCCATTCGCCCCGTGGCCGTGTGCCGCGATGTCACCAGCCATGGCTGTCCCATGGCTGGCACCGCCCTCCGGCGAAGGATCGTCGTCCCCGGACTCGAAGTCCTTGCCCGCCAGGACGTTGCCCTTGAGATCGGGATGGCTCGCGTCCACGCCGACATCGATCACGGCGACCGTCACACCTTTGCCGGTCGCGACCTTCCAGATCTTGTCGGCCGAGAAGGCCGACAAAGGCCACTGCCCATCTCTGACCTGATCGGCCGATGCCGTCGGCGCGGCCGCGAAGAGCAGTGCTCCCGCCGCTGCCGCGGCGCCGACCGCGCGCAGCGCTTGCGTGAAGCTCATGCCGTTACACCTCATCCCTCGCAGGTCGGGGCCCACAGCCCGAAGGCTGCGGGCCCCGTCTTGTCGTCACCGCATACTTAACCAGCAGACCTGACTACTCCACGACCTTGGGGTTGACCGTGCGGTCGTTCGCCCAAGTCTGCTCGTCCTCGACCAGATAATCCGGACGCGACTTGTCCCGCCGCTTCTTGTCCTTGCTGTTCGTCTGGGCGCCACGCCCTGCGAGACCATTGCGTCCCGCCCCCGCACCGGTACCGCCGGTAGCAGTCTTCGGCTTCTGACGCAGGGCAGAGCCACCCTGCTGCGCCGAGCCAGGCTTGACGACGGACTTACCGATCGCCCCACCCTTCGTGCGGGCTAGCGAGCTGCCCTTGAGCCCCTTCGCACCCGTCTTACCTGCGGCTCCGGATCCTGTGCCGCCAGCGCCGAGGCCACCACGGCCCACAGCCCCGGTACGACCGCCGGCGCCAGCACCGCCCCTGCCCCCGAGGCCAGCTCCTGCACCAATTGCGCCGCCGATACCCGCGCCGCCGATAGCACCAGCACCGGCGCCTGCACCGGGTCCAGCGACGCCGCCGCTGATGCCACCGCCCGCTCCGATCCCGGTGCCGGCACCGACAGCTCCGGCTCCGGCACCCGAGCCTCCGAAGCTGAGATTGCCGGCGCCGATCTGCGACCCACCTGCGGGCTTCTGCGAGCCGATACCACCGCTGATGCCGTCTGAACTCGCGTTCGGTGACTGAACAGCTGCGATCGACGAGCCCGAACCGGAAGACGAACGGCTCAGCCTGCCGGACGCGGCACCTGCGGAAGGCGCACCGACAGAACCGGCGAAAATCGGCACGGGCGCCACGCCGCCGGGTGAACCCGGATAGTCCTCCGTGTCGGACTCCTGCGTCCGCTTCCACGACCCCATCGACTTGGTCTGCGCGTTGTAAGCGCCTCCCAAGTCCTCCATCTTCACGGCCATCTTCATCTGCGCCTCACGCCCCGCAGACATATCGCCTTCGCGATTGTCGACGATGTCCTGAGCCGAGACGCTCGAGTTGGCGATGTCCCGATCGAGACCGTCGGTGTCACGGCCGCCGTCGGTGAGTCGGTCGCCGATGCTGCTGGCCTTGCTCGGCTTCTGCATCGCCATGACCTCGGGCTTGATTTCATCAAGCTTGACGGCGGCGCTCGTCATCGCGGTGGAGACGTACGTGGCATACGTCGACGTGTCCTCGATCTTCTTCGCGATGATCTTCGACCGGGCCTGGAACTGATCCGCAGACGCGCCTTCCCAGTCCTTGAGAACCTCGGACACAGCCGCCTCGTAGACAGCCTTGACGTCGACCAGCTGGTCGTGGACACCCTTCCAGCCGTTGGCAGCGTGGTGCACGTCCGACGGGTTGGCGTTCTGGACCATGGCCTTCATCTGGTCCATGTCGTGGTTCTTGAAGTCGCTGGTGTGCTCGCCGACATAGCACTGGGTCGGCGCCTGATAGTTGTAGTCCGCGCCCTTGTCGCTCATCTCTGCCCCGTTTTCCCTTCGCGTCCGCTACCGGCCCAGTACGTCATGCCATCGACCCGGATGTGGTGCTGTAGTTCCCGCCCGACGATCCGCTGGTCGACGCAGTCGAAGCCCCGTGGACTGAACTCGCGGTGTCCGCTTCCGCGTCCTGATAGGCACCGTGGGCCTTCTTGGTCTTCGTACCGAAGTCGTCCATCACCGACTCCAGGTGATCGACCACGGCTTCGAGGTACGTCTTCATCTCGTCGTGCGCGGAGCTCAGCTTCTGGGCCTCGTCGAATCCGGTCCCCAGAGCACCCTTCGGAAGGTACGTGTTGTGCTTGGTGTCCGCGCTGGTCTTCCCGAGGTCACCGATGACCCCGTTGAGCTTCTTGATGACCTGGTCGAGCGCACTCAGATCGACCTTGTACCCGTCACCGGCCATGCCCTTGGCCCTCCCCGTTCGTCCCGCTAGTCCCGTTCATCCCCATGCGGGGAAGTAAGTCCGGTCCCCTGTCACAAGTCTGTCTCTAGACTATCGAACAGCACCCACAACCCGCCTGGTGCTCCCTGTCACAACTCCGCGACACACACTGCAGATACGTGGACTTACGGTACGCACCGATCCCGATCACCCTAGGTTCACGCACCATCAGTCTCGTCCGCGTAGACCCGTGAGGGCAACACCGACCAGCCTCAGGCGCCACCGCTCGGGCGCAGTTCGGTATCTGCAGCGAACCACTCGTTCCGTCGCCATGAAGCATCGTCGCCGAACTCGCCTGCCCCCCACTTTCACCTTGCATTTCCTCACGCCTGCTTGACGGCGCCCATGAACATGCCATCAACAACCTTCGGAACGCACCGACGGATCGGCGGCATCGCATCAGATGTCTATCCAGTCGAACATCCATCTTCCGCCCTGCCCTCTCTTGTGAGACCGGTAAGATGCTTCGACCGAACGGGGGTACACGCATGTCATTTCACGTGGAACCGGACAATCTGCGAAACTTCGCAAAGCAACTTGGCCGAGCCGAGGACAGCACGGGACGTGCGCTGGACTTTGCGCAACGCGAGTGTTCCATCGGAACGTTCAGCAAGGGGCCCATCTCGGAGATCGCCGACATCTGGGGCGGGGGGCACGACAGCGTCGTAGCGAACGTTCGCTCGGCTCTGGAGCATCTCCATCAGATCTTGGGTTCGTCAAAGCGAGAAATCGCCCGTAGCGCACGTTACTACGAGGAGACAGATCAGTCTCAAGCCGCAGCGATGGACGCCACATATCCGGAGAGCAAGCGGTGAATGGCGAGATGGCCATCGCCACTTGGCTCCAGGGGGACGCATGAGCTTTGAAGACGTTGCCGAACCGACCAAGAATCTCACCAAAATCAAGGTGGGAGACAGCGACGAGCCCACGTCACAATACAGGGAACTCACATCGTACGGCGACATCTTGAGCCCAAGTGCCATTGTGAGCAAGGGACTTGAGTTCGCCTTCGATTTCAACCCAGTCGATGAAGCAAAGCAAGCGATCGCCGGAAACTGGGAAGAGTACGCGGAGTGCGCCAAGGCTTGGGCCGGGCTCAATGAATTCTGCACAGACTTGGCGAGCAACATTCGGGCAGGCAACAAGGGACTCGACTCCGCCTGGTCAGGCAACACAGCAGATTCCGCATACGTTTATCTGGAATCCCTTGCCAAGGATGTCGAGGCGCTTGGAGCGACCTTCGACGAACTCAAGGACAACTACGAAGTCGTGACCGACGGGGTCTGGCATGCGGCTGAGGCATGCGGCGATCTCCTCAACGGAATTCTGGACACCGCCCTGCTTGTCGGGATCACTGCAGCGGCCGGGGCTTCGACGAGCTTCACCCTCGTCGGTCCAGTGATCGCAGGCGGGGCCATCGCCGGCGAGGTTGCCGCGATGATGACCATGTACGCCCGGATCACGACCGTGATCACTGAAGTCCAGACCATGACCAGCGCCGCCGTCGCTGCAGTGGAGCAGATCAGCAGACTCGGGCAATCCAGCTTCACGAAGTACCCGCTACCAGAGAAAGGCTATGACAATCCAGCAGTTTGATGACTGGATCTCAAGCGCGAAAGTCGAAGTGGACTACGGGATGATGGAGTCATGACCGAGCCCTCGAAAAATCCTGACGTTGAACAGCGCACCGATGACTCCGAGTTCCTGGACATTGCCCGAGATCCCGCGCTCGCACGCTTGCTGCGCAAGCAGCTGGAGACCCTCGCGAAGGGCAATTCTGGAGAAATCCTTGCTGAGATGGCATCCGAGGTGCTGGCAGGCCGAATTGGTCTGCGTGAGGCCGTGCGCGTAACCGCCTACGATGAGGCATTGACCAGCGCTGCTGGAAAATTCCAGGAAGGCTGGGACAGCATGACGGAGCTCGAGCGCTCAGAGGCGGAGAAGGAAGGAGCGAGAGTTCTGCGTCTCCAGCAGGAAGAGATCGAACAGGAATCACTGTCGCGGAATGCCTCCGAGATGAGGCCGGGCGGCAACGCCAGAGAGAGTCGTCACAGCTCCAAGGGCTGGAGCTTGTACTGAAAAGCTGACGTCGCTCTGGCAGACCTCACCTTTTCACCTTCGACGCCCCCTTTGCCGTTAAGTACACCATCGCGGAGCCTCATGATGAATGATGAACTTCCCGACCTCGACCCACCCTCCGATATCAGTCGGCTTCACCGGCATAACCGAAGCATGGCCACGACGATCCTGGTGGGGGGAGCCGCGCTCTTCCCTTGGGTGTGGTTGGTCATGTCCTTCGTGAGCGGACAGAGAATCTGGCTGGCAATCGCCAACTTCGTCGGCATGTACGTCGGCCTCTACGTCATGTTCAAAGGCTGGCGGCGAGACGATCGGCGGCAGGTGTATCGCGGAGGAGCCACCACCGCGGCCGTTTTCGTACTGGCGGTCAGTACCGGTTCATATCTCTCTCCTTGATCCGAATTGCTTCGCTCTGACGGCGGGACAGGCGAGTGACGGCGGTGACTGCGCCACCACGAGAGTCTTGTGTTCCCGGCCGGCTCGATGCTCCAACACCCCGCCTCACCCGAAGGGGTTCTCCCCCGCCGTGGGCCGCGTGCTCACCGGACTGCCCTCGTACGTCGGCATGTTGGTGCCGCTGGGCGTACGCGGATCAAGGGGCGACCGGCCCTGCGACGCGGGGGTGTCGTTCCCTTCGCCTGGTCTGCGCAGGGCAGCGGGCATCTCCCCCGGAGTGGCCTGCGTGGTGGCGCCCTGCGCGCCCAGGTTCTCGAAGTCCTTGCCGGTGCGTTCGTCGTTCCACTCGTGGCCGTCGGCCGACGAGCGGAGGTTGGCCGCTCCGGCCCGGGCGCGGGCCTCGAGGCCGTCCAGGGCCGGTTTCCAGCTCGTGGAGATTTCCTGCAGCGCGGAGCCGAACGACCAGCCGGAGAACGAGCCCCCTGCCGTGTCGGCCTCCTTGACCGCTTTGGACGCCGGGCCCTTCAGGTCGTCGGCGATCGCGTCGGCGGCCTTGGCGGAGGCGCGGAGTTCGGCGGGGTCCACCTGTGTTTCGTCGGACATTCGCGGCTCCTCCGCCAGGCTTTTGAGTCAGATGTCAGTGGTCAGATTCCAGTGCTCAGAACTGCTGCTGCTCGACGCCCGGCGGGAGCATGCAGGAGGTGCGCACCGCGAAGTTGAAGGCCTGGGGCTTGGTCTTGCCGGAGCCGACGGTGTCCGCCTCCACGGAGTAGCCGTTCTTCTTGTTCCGGGCGCTGAAGGCGGCGGACTCCTCGGAGTCCTTGAACTCCCGGTAGCTCGTGACGTCGTAGCCCTTCTTGGAGAGCTCGCTGCGGAGGGCGCGCACGATGCGGGTGTGCTCGGAGGTGGGGGCGGGCGAGTCGACGTAGTAATACAGGCTGTAGCGGCCGTCCTCGGCCACCTCGTCGTTCGCGCCGACGCAGTCTTCGAAGTTCGTCTTGGCGGACGACTCGGTGAGTTCGACGCCGGCGATCTCGGCCATGTGCGCGGTGTAGTTCTCGGCCCACTTCACCGCGTCGTCCTTCGACATGCGGGGCAGCGGGGCGTTGCGGTCGTCGTTGCCCTGGGACATGCAACCTCCAGTCGTCAGCAGGATGACGCAGACAGCGGACAGTGTGCGCGCGGCGTGTTTTCTAGCCGGCGACGAGAGGGGGGTCCGGATTTTCGGCTCCTTCCTTGGGGACTTCCGCGGGCCTTCTGCCGCCGATGATGGAACCCTGGTTACGGAGTGAGTCACTGCCCTCGTCCCAGTAGCCGCTGTGCCCATGGGTGTCGACCTCGAAGTTGTTGCCGCCGAACGGCGCGTTCATGGGGTTGTCCCCCAGGGTGTATCCGGAGAAGTTGTCGATGATCGGGTCGTCCTCGGCCCCGCCGACCCAGACGTGCTCCGGATCCATCTGCAGGTCGGACGCCTCATCCACCGTCATGCCGGGGCTGCCGACGACCACCACGTCGTCGGCGCCGAGGCCGTTGCTGCCCGCGGCCGCCGCGCCGACGACCGTCGAGCCGTAGCTGTGGCCGAGAACGGTGGTGTGGCTGGGAGAGCCGTCGTGGGAGGCGTGGGTCCCCGCGACGAACTGTCGCAGGTCGGGGGCGGCGTCCTCCGCCCGGCCGGTGCCGCCGACGCTGTCGAAGTCGGTCGCGGACGCCTCGGGCGCGTCGTAGCCGAGCCAGGTGATCATGGCGACGCTCTCGCCGTGGGACTGTCGTTCGGCGGAGTTCTGCAGCTTGTCGATACGACTGAGCTGCCCCGGCACGCCCTCCATGTCGGTGTTCGTCCCGGGCACGAGGATCCCCGTGTGGTCGGCGGTGTCCGGGTTGCCCATCGCGATGATGGCCCGCCCGTCGTCCTTGGAGTCGTACCCGATGAGGTACAGCTCCTTGCCCTTGGGCGCGCTGTCGCCCGCGTCGAGCCGGTCATTCAGCAGCTCGGCGTTGAGCAGGCGCTGGTTGACGGTCTCGTCGCTCTCGCCGGGGAACGTCTCGTCGTAGTTGCCCTCCTGGAGGGCGTTGAGTTCCTGGGCGAGGGCGGTGCGGTTCGCGTCGTCGCGTACGTCGGTCGGCAGGCCGTCCGTCGCTCCGATCTGTTTCGGGTAGAGGGTGGTGTACTCCTGGCGCTCCTCGGGGCTGAGCGCCTTCCACCAGGCCGCGGCCGCCTTGGGATCGTCCGTGGGGATCTGCGGGTCCTGAACGCCGATGTCCTTCATCGCGCGCCGGGTGTCGTCGGCGGACTCGGCCGCCGCGTCGTGGCTGAGCGGGTCGGTGAGGATGTCGCCGTTCAGCCGGCCGAGCGCCTTCGCGCCGTCGTCGCTGGCCTTGCGTGCGTCGGCCAGGGCTTCGTCGATGCGGGCGCGGTACTCGCCGAGGAGACCGTTGCGGTCGGCGATGATCTGCTGGGTGTCGGGGTCCTGGTGCGGAAGGTCGGCGGTGGTGGGGTCGGTCACCCAGCCGTCGTCGTCGACCTCGAAGTGGTCCTGCTCGGCACGGCGTACGGCGTTGCGCAGCGCGGTCTGGGCGTTCTCCATCCAGACCCGCGTGGTGTCGACGACCCGCGCGACGGCCATCGCCTCGGTCTCGACCACTCCGAGCCGCGACTCGACGTCCTCCAGGAAGAAGAGCGCGCTGTCGGCGTCGTCGCCCTTCCAGGAGTGGTGCAGCGGGCCGGTGACGCGCGACCTGTGACGACTCGTCAGCGAGTCCGACGTGGTGGAGAGCTTGCGCCACGCCTCGGCTGCCGCCTCCGTGTCCGAGAAGTCCTGTTTCAGCAATCTCGCAAAGTCAGAGGACACCACGAGCTCCGCCCGATATCCCCGAATTCGCGCGACTGAAAGACCTACGTGTCCCATTGGACATAGTGCCAAGCCCCCGCTTCGGACGATCACCGTCAGCACTGCGATCGCCGAGTGTAGGACACATGACTGAATTCCGTGCAGATTCCAGGGACTTCGGGCTTCACTCAAGCAGGCAGGGCCAGCCGACCCGTTGGGGCTCGCCACCTCCTCCCCGATCAGGCAACGTTCTCCGCAATGGTCGCGCTCGTCGCCGTCATACTCAGCGGCATCCGGCCCAGCCAGATTGACGTTCCCGGGGCTTGGACGGCGCTCCACCTCCTCGGGGGCGGCTGCGGCTGAGGCGCGCCATCGGCTCGGACGGAGCGCGCGCCGCGGGCGTTCGCGGTCAGTTGCCCGAGAGCGGGGCCGGCTTCGTCGGGAAACTCCGCTCGAGTCGGCCTCGGCGAAGCTCTCACCTGTCACGCCAGAGACGCCTGTTGAGGAATTTACCTAAGTATTGCTAAGTTGCGATTCTTTCCTGTCCGCCGACCGACTGACCGAGGTACCCAGTGCCGCATCCCATGGACAAGCCGGTGGACGACTCCGAGTTTCTGGAGATGACCGGGCAGGACCCCGCCCAGGCCAGGATCCTGCGGCAGTCGCTCGAGCATCTCGCCTCGGGGCTGGGTGGCAGCACGCTCAAGGAAATGGCGCAGGAGGTTCTCTCCGGCCGCATGGGGCTGCGGGAGGCGGCAGACGTGTCCGCCTACGCCGACCAGGCCGTCGAGCAGTCAGCGCCGGTCGCCGAGAAGTGGGCCGCCATGTCCGACGCCGAGCGCGAAGAGCTCGCGGCAGAAAGCGAGCGCCGCATCGCCGACGAGCAGCGGCAGCCGGACGACGAACGGCGTGCGCGGCAGGCGGAGCGTCCGGCGACCGGGAAGTCGCGCCACGACGGCAGCGGCTGGTCCCTGTACTGACCGCACCTCACCTCAGGTACTTCAGACATATCAGGCAGGGGGACCCATGGGCTTTCGTGTGGACGCGGGCGCCATCGACGGCTTCGGCAAGCTGGTGGGACGTGCCGCGGAGGGCGGCGCGGAAGCGGTGTCGTACGCGGGGAAGTACGCGACGATCGACGAAACCCTGGGCGGCCATGCCTGGGACCTCGTCGCGGGCGACCACGATCGCTATGTGAGCGAGGCCAAGAAGGCCTTGGAGAAGGTCAAGAGCGTTCTGGAGTCCTCGGCCGGTGAACTGGCGCGCTCCGCTGTGTATTACAGGGAGACGGACCAGGAGGCGGCGGCGGGCTTCGACGCCGGTGCCCCTGGTTCCAAGGCGCCGTCCCTCGGCTCGGACGGTGATCCGCAGGACTTCTCCGACGCCGGGGACGCGGCCGGTGCGCTGAAGAAGCCGGGCGGCGACGACAGCAATCCGCTCGTCGAGTACGGGTCGGGGCACGTCGACGAGTACAAGATGAGCCCGGTCCAGAAGACGCTCGGTACCGCCCTCGACTTCGGCAGCCCCTCCGCGATGGCCGCGGAGGCGTCCAAGCTGCTGTTCGGCTTCGACCCCTTCGGCATCGTGACCAACTGGGTCTTCGGCGACTGGAACGGTTACAACGACTGCTCCGACGCCTGGGGCAGTCTCGCCTCCTGCTGCGACGCCCTGGCCACCAACGTACGCAAGGGAAACCGGAATGTCGGTCTCTCCTGGGACGGCAATGCCGCGGACACCGCCACTGTGTACTTCGACGAATTCACCAAGAAGCTCGACGAGATCAAGGCGACCTTCGAGTCACTCCAGGACTGTTATGCGCAGGCCGCCCAAATGGCCTTTCAGTTCGCGGAGTTCCTGAAGTCGTTCCTGGTGATGTTCTGCGATCTGCTGGTCATCTGGATGGTCAACATGGCAGCTGCGGCGGCCGTCAACGCCATTCCCGTCGGCGGCCAGGCGGCCTCGGTCGCGATGTTCGCGCTGGCTGCGGCGCAGGCCGTTCGGATCCTGGGGCTGTGGGCGGAGGCGTCCAAGGCCTTCGACACCTTCGCGACGGGCCTGAGCGGGATCGCCCTCGTTCTTTCGACTGCTGTCAACGGCTTCTCGGCTGCGGACGGTTTCCCCGAGGTGGGCAACAGCGCCTACGACAACCAGGCGGTGTAGGGCATGACTTTCTTCGGTGCCGGTGGTGACGGTGAGGCCCTCGACCGTTTCCTGTCCAAGGGTCGGATGCTGTGCCTGGCGGCAGTGCCGGTCTGCTGGGTGCTCTGCGTCTTCTTCATCGCGGAAGAGGGCTGGCGATTCGGTTTCCTGGCCGGGTTCCTCCTCCCTCCGGTCGCCGCGTATCTGGGACTCGTCGGCCATCGGGAGGTCCGTCCCGGCATGACGGCGCTGGCGTGCGCCCTCGTCCTCGCCACGGTGCCCCTGGCTCTGGTCTTCGCGTGGCTCGAGGGCCACTGAGCCTGCTCCGGAAATGCCGCAGGGGCGGCAGGTGCACACGCACCTGCCGCCCCTGCCGCGTAGATACGCAGCTGCCTGAGCGGCACCTACGTACGTACGCGGGACGCGTCACGACCAGACGTTGGTGTTCCGCTGCTCGGTCTGCTGGTAGTTCTGCGCGGCCGTGTCCAGGGCGCGGGCGATGGACTCGAGCGTCGAGTGGAGGGACGCGGCGCGCTGGTCCCACTCGTTCTGCTTGGCCTGGTAGCCCTCCTGGGCGGCACCTTCCCAGGTCGAAGCGATGCGCTTGACGCCGGCCTCGAGGTCGTCGAGCTGCTGACGCACGTTGCTGGCGGTGGACTTGACGTCCTGGGACGCCTGGGAAATGGTCTGGAAATTGACCAGAACCTGACCGGACATGATCTCTCCCCCGGGGGATTGTGGACGGACGGTGAGAAAGCTCTACGAGCTCACTGAAGGACGAGCGGGGCCGTTCGGCCTAGCCGAACGGCGAGGCCTCGGCGCCCGAGGAGATGTGGCCGATGGACGCGGCCTGCTCGTCTTCGGACGACTGGTAGTTGCCGGCCGTCGCGTCGATCGCTTCCTTGATCTCGTTGAGGACCCGGTTCAGCGCGGTCGCGTCCTCGTTCACCTGGTTCTGCAGGTTGTTGTACGCGGTGGCCGCGGCGCCCTTCCAGCCGCCGGTGATCGAGTCGACCACCGTCTGCAGGCGCTGGATCTCACCCTGGATGGACTCGTTCACCTGGGAGATGCGGCCGCTGAACGCGACCATCTCCTCGTGCGTGACATTAAACTGACCAGCCATGGCCACTTGCCCCCATGAGATTCGACATCGGTCCCCGCGGCCCACGGATTCCTCAGGGAACCCGGCGCGGGTGGCACTTCTCGGGAGTGCCGCAACTGTACTTTAGTCACAGTTGACACGGGCACCAAGACCGTTCCCGCTGAGTGGTTGCACTGTGACACGACCCTCACATTGTCACGAGCACAACAGGCGTCAGCCGAACGTGGCCCGGGCGCGTTCGTTCTCCGCCGTCGAGCCCGAACCCGGCCCCGTGGGTGCGGGATTCGCGGTTGCCGCAGCAGAGGCCGATGCGGTGGAGGCGGACGTCGACGACGTGGATCCGGACGATTCCGACGTTCCCGCCGAAGCCCCTGCCGAAGTTTCCGTCGACGTCGTCTCCGCAGCTTCCGCGGGCGCCTCGGCGCCCGTCCCCCCGCGCAGCCTGTCCAGGCCGGACTGGGCGTGGTTCCCGGCCACCTCCGTCGCCCGGTCGGTCCCCGCGTCGATGTACGTCTGCGGGTCGACGAGGCCCGTGATCCCGTCGGCCTTCTCCTGGAGGCCGTCCTTGATGCCGCTGACGGCCGTCTCCTTGAAGGCGTCGTAACCGGCCCCTGCCGCCGCACCGAAGTCGATGCTCTGCTGGGCGCCGAAGTGCGTCTTGACGCCCTGCTCGACGATGCTCTGGCCCGCCGACTTGCCCGCCTCGACGGCGGCCTCCTTCAGGACCTCGACGATCATCTCCTTGATCGCCTTCACCGAGGCCTGCTCGACGGCGTCCCTGATCGTCTTGATCACCAGCTGCTTCAGCTCGTCGAGCAGCCGACGCACGATGAGCCGGGTCGCCTGGGTGGCCCCCGCCGCGCCGATCTCCGACAGACCGAGTGTGAACGGGGCGGCGGCCTGCGCGGCGGCGATCTCGATGGCGAGGGCGATGAGCTGCGCGATCACCGCGATCTTGCTGCCGACGACCACCAGGGCGACCGCGTCGAGGGCGAAGGCCAGAATCTCGGCGGCCTGGGCGGCGTCCTCCAGATAGCCGCCGCCCGCGCCCGAGAACTTCTGCCAGGCCTCGCCGAAACTCTCCACCGCTTCACCGGAGTTGGCGCCGAACACCGTCTGCGCGGCGCCGGTCCCGGTGCCCTGCGCCTGGCGGACCGCCTGCGCGAACTCCCGCCACGCCTGGGCCGCTTCGTGGATCTTGTCCTCGTTGGCGTCCGGCCAGCTGTAACCGAGCAGGTCCAGGACCCACTCGATCTCGGACGGCAGCATCAAGGCCATGGTGTGTTGCTCCCCCGTGTGCGTACGCCCCTGTGAACGCGTACGCCCGTGTGTAGGTGACGGCGACGGCGGCCGGCCGTCGCCCCGTGAATGAACAGGTGTGTGTGCGTGTGCGCGCCGGTCGGTACGCCGGTCAGTACGTGATGCCGGGCCGCTGGGCTCCGTAGGCGACGATGCTCTGTGCCTGGTCGTCCTCGGTCAGCTCGTACTGCGCGCCCATGACCGCGAGGTTCTTGCCGATCTTGTCGAGCTCGGAGGCAAGATGCTCCATCGAGTCGAGCATGCCGTCCCGCACCGGCTCGTAGATGTCGGCGAAGGTGCCGATGACGTCCTCGCCCCAGTCGGACTCGGCCGCTTCGAGTGCCGTTTTGAGCTGCTCGGTCGCGGACTTGAAATCGGCGCCGAGATCGGTGAAGACGCCGCCCTGACCCTTGAGCACGGCCGGATCGACCTCGAAACCAGTGCCTGCCATGTATTCCCCCTGAATACTGTGCCGCGTTGGAACCAGTCACTTTAGTGCGGTCGCGTACCAGTGATTCACAGCCCGCGCAATCCTCACCACGTGCTCACACACACGCCATGTCCCTGAGCTAACGTGCTGCGGCCCGCCGTCCGCGTCCCGAAATGCCCGAGGCCCGATATGACCAACTATCAGCCGAACCCCTACCAGCAGCCGCCGCAGCCCTGGGGTTCACCACCCCAAGGGCCGCCGGCGCAGCAGCAGTTCCCGCAGCAGCCGCCGCCTCCTCAGGTTCCTGCCGGCCCCAAGGTCCCGGTCCTGGGGCGGCTGATCGGCGCGGGGATCATCGTCGTCGCGCTGCTCTTCAGTGGCTTCTTCGCCTGGGAGGGGCTGTACGCCGCCGGGGTGCGCGGCGTCCACGGGGAGCTGAAGGTCGAAAAGTGCTCGGTGAAGTACGAGCGGTACCGCTCGCACGGGCACTATCGGACCCGGCGCAGCTATGACTGCTACGGAGTCTTCACTTCGGACGACGGCAGGACGAAGGACATCAACGCGGTCCTGGACACCAAGCTGCGCTACGACGCGGACGAGTCGGTCTCGGTGACGCAGGCCGGTGAGGCCGTGTCGACCTCGCGCGACTTCGACTACGTCGTCTCCGACGCCAAGCACGCCGGGTTCAACTTCGCCGGTTCCTTCGCCCTGCTCATCGCCGTCGCGCTCGGCATCTTCTGCGCGGCCACCGGCTACTTCCCGGGCAGGCGCTGCCGGGTGTCGTACAACGAGGCCTGGCGCGCGTCCGCACGCGGAGCGACGCGGCCGGTCGTCATCGCGGTCGGGGCGATCGGTGCCGTGGGCGCGCTGGTGTCGCTGCTTCTGGGGTACGTGCTCTAGCGCCGGGACTGGGCCCCGGCGCGTGCGGCTAGGAGGCCGCCACCACGAATCCCGCGCCGATCAGCACCGGGCACAGCGCGAGGAGCACGCCGAGCACCGGCAGGGCGGGGCGGCGCGCGCGCAGCAGCTGCCAGGCCTCGCCGAAGGTGATGCGGCCGAAGCGGTACCTCGGCTCGTACCGGCGCCCGCGCGGCATGTAGCCGGTCAGCAGGAAGAAGCCGCCCACGGCGAAGAGCAGGGCCGCGCCGCCGAGCCAGGCCAGGGCGCGGGCGAGCTTTCCGACGGTGAGTTCTCCGGCGGACGAGTCCGTGTACCTGTCGTCGTCCGTCCGGAAGGCGGGGAGCCAGGCTCCCCGCACCGCGCCGGTGTCGCGCTTCAGGACGGCGCCTTCGGTCTTCTCGCCGGTCTTGTCGTCCTTGAAGGTTCCCGTGCAGGTGTAGCTGTCGCCCGTACTCCGGCAGGACTCCACGGCGACGTAGCCGGTGCGGGCCGTGACGGTGAGGTGGCCGTCGAAGCAGCCGATGCCGGAGAGCGCCAGCTTGCAGCCCACGGCGACGACGGCCGCGCCGACGAGCCAGCCCCGCAACCGCCGGTTCACATGATTGCGGCGGACTCGATGCCGCTCCCAGGCCGCGGAGTCCGTCGCGTTCCCCACGGTGTCGCTACCGGATCCGGCTGTCGCGCGTCGCGCCGCCGTCCCTCGGGTCCTCGTCCGGGTCGTACTCGCGCACCTTCTGGCGCTCCTGCGGCGACATGTTCTTCCACTGCTCGCGCAACGGTGCGAGTCCCTCGCCGAGCGCGCGGTGACCGGCCGGGCTGTCGAGCACGTCCTTCAAGTCCATGCGTCCGGAGAGAAGTTGGCGGGCCAGGTCCTGGAGCGGCGCCGGGGCGTTCGGCATGTCGCGGACCTTGCGCAGGGAGGCCGTGAGGTGCTCGTTCTGCTCGTCGGTGAGGTTCTTGTCCTCGATGGGATAGTCGCGCTCGCCGAGCGCGTCGAGGCGATCGCGGTTTCCGGGTCCGTTGCTCATGGTGTGGGACTCCCCCTTGTGGATGCGTACGTGGTTCGTCGGTGCGTCAGCCGAAGGTGGCGCGGACCTGATCGGACTCCGATGCCCCTGCGGATGCGGTGGCAGTGGCGGTGGCCGGGGCAGGTGCGGCGGCTGGTGCCGGGGTGGACGGGCTGGACGCCGGCTCGGTCGGCGTGGAGGGCGTCGACGTTCCCGACCCCGACTCCGCGTGCGGCTTCTCCGTCGCGTTGTTGAAGAGCTCGCCCGCACCCTGCACAGCCGTCCGCAGGCCGCCCGGGTCGCCCGCGTCGGCGGCCGCGAGGCCCTGTACGACCTTTCCGCCGGCCTTGGCCTCGAAGTCGTAGCCGTTGCCGTCGTCGTTCACCGAGATCTCGCCGGCCACCTTCCCCATCGCGGGGTTGACGACGGCGGCGCCGAATCCCAGCAGGGACTCCTGGACACTGCCCCCGGCGCCGAGGCTCACCTTGATGCTCTGCGTCGCGGCCTCGCTGGCGACGCCCTTCAGGGTGTCCTTGGCCAGGTCCTCGAGGATGGTCTTCGCCTCCTTGACGACCCGCTCCTTGAGAGCCTCCTGGACGGCCTGCCAGACCTTCTGCGCGGCCTCCTTGAGCAGGCGCCCCACGAGCTGCCTGACCATCACGACCCGGGCGGCGAAGGCGGCCTCGGACGCGCCGAGCGTGACGACGGCGCTGGCCTGCGCCGCCGCGAACTCGATGGCCAGGTCGATGAGCTGGATGATGATGGCCAGCTTCATCTCGGCCACGACGGCCGCGCACGCCGTGAGCGCACCGGCCAGCGCGCCCGACGCCACGGCGATCACGTCGAGGTAGCCGACGCCCAGGGCGGCGCCCGCGAACTTGCCCCACTCCTCGGTGAACTTCTCGACGGCCTCGCCGGAGAAGCCGGTGATCGGCTGGGCCGCGGAGTTGCCCTGCGTCTGCGCGTCGGCCGCGGCCTGGCCGAGCTGAAGCCACTCGTTGGCGGCCTCGATCATCTTGACTTCATTGAGATTCGGCCAGTCGAACCCGAGAAGATCGAGGATCCAGTCGAGTTCCGGCGGCAGTACGGTGATCTCGTCCCAGGCCACGTGCCTGCTCCTCAGCGATCGGGAGGGGTCAGGCCCCGCGGTTCTGGGACGCCTGCATCAGCGCCCGGTAGTGGTCCTGCTCCGTCGTGTCGTACTGCTCGGCCATGGAGTCCAGCTTCTCGCCGACCCCTTTGAGGGCCTCGGTGAGGTGCTCGAGCGAGTCGCGGATCCCGGCGCTGATCGGCTTGTAGAAGTCGAGGATCGTGGTGGCGATTCCGGCGTCGTCGTCGCCGAATCCCTCTTCGTGTTCCTCGATCGCGTCGCCCGACTTCTTCGCCGCGGAACCGAAATCCTCACCGAGACGAGTGAACACCCGTCCCTGGGTCTTCAGAACGTCCGCGTCGATGTCGTATCCAGAGCCCGCCATGGCCCGTTCCCCCTGCCGATCTCCTGCCAGTACCGGCCCCGCGGAGCCGAATGTCGTACTGTAGTCGACCACATCCTCAGGCGGCGCAGCAGGCACTCTCTCTTCACGCCCTGGACGTAGGACCGCCACGGGTGCCCATTAAAGTGCCGACGACCTGGCATTCCCCCCACCACCGGGCCTCTCACGGAATCTTCGACATGACCTCTTCCGCCCCGTCCGCCTCCCCCGTTCCTCCCTCCGCCCCGGATTCCGCGGCCACGCCCGAGCCGCCCGCGCCGATCGGACGCTGGTTCGGGGTCGCGGTGGCCCTAGCCGCTCTCGCGGTCATCTGGTACGGCTTCTCCACCGCCGCGATGTCCTCGGGCCTCGTGGGGACGCGGGGCGAGCTGACCATCAGTACGTGCGACACGCAGTACACCAGCGGCGGTTCCCGCTCCGGCGGCTCGCACCCGAGCAAGCGGGTGGGGGAACTCTCCTGCGAGGGGACGTTCCGCTCCTCCGACGGCGAGGTCGTGGACAAGTCCGCCCGGCTCGTCCTGGACGGGACCCAGGGCGGCGGCGACGGCGACGCCATCGACGAGATCCGCGACCAGGCCGACGACCGGGGCTACACGCCGGGCTACAAGATCGACGTCAACCGCTCGTCCGACGGCGGTCTCTACGTCACGAGCTGGCTGTCGATCGCCAACTGCCTGTGCCTCGGCTTCTTCGCGGTGATCTTCCTCGGCTACAGCATCACCTGCGTCGGCGCCGGCCACTTCCCCATGAAGGGCGTCGGCCCGACGCACAGCGAGGGAACCGCGATGCTGCCCAAGTGGGCCAGGGACACGGAGAGCTGGCTGTGGTTCATCGGCGGCGTCGGACTGGTCCTGGCCATCATCTTCCGGATCCTGCTGATGTTCGCGGGCTTCGCGAGCCTGCTGATGTGAGTGCCGCTCGATTCCAGCGGAACCGGATCCAGTTCGTCGCCCGCCTCGTGGAAGTTCCCTCCGCCCGGACATATCGGTATCGCTGATCCTCGGCTGACCGGCCAGCACATCAGAACGTCCCAGCCCACCGATGCCGTCTGGAGAACTGGTGCAGACTCCTGCCGCCTCACCTCAGCCGCCCGTCGAACCGCCGCCGGCCGACGAGACCGCACCCGTTCCGCCACCTGCCCTGATCGGGCGGATCTTCGGCATCGTGCTGGTGGTACTGACGCTCGGCGGAATGTACTGGACCTTCTCCACCGCCGTCCTGTCCAGCGGATATGTCGGCTCGCACGGAGACCTCTCCATCGGCAAGTGCGCAGTGGAGTACACGACGCGCTCATCGAAGATGGGTACCCACCGGGTGCAGCACAGGGTCACCTGCCATGGAGTGTTTCGCTCGTCCGACGGGTCCGTCGTGGACGAGTCGGCCGCGATCACTTTGGGCTTCGGGGGCTCCAGTGCCGAGAGCGACGCCGCCGACAAGGTCACCGAGGAGAAGGCCGACAAGCTCGCGGTGAACCGCTCCAGCAACGGCGCGCTGGCGATCACCAGTGTGGAATCCGTGGGCAATTACCTGTGCGGCGGATTCTTCTTCATGCTCGTGTTCGCATACGGGTCCAAGTGCGCACTCACCGGGTCCTTCCCGAAAAAGGGCATCGGCCCTTCCGCGTCGCAGGCGGACAAGATGCTGCCCAAGGCGCTGAAGGCCACGGACGAATGGCTGTGGGTCATCGGCGGTATCGGACTCGTCCTCGCCATCCTGTTCCGCATCGGCATCGGCATCTTCGGGCTGGCCACATTGCCCTTCCAATGACACCCCTGCCGTGACGCGGCGGGGTGCGAAGCAGGGCGCCGTTGGGGCTCAACCGCACCCCGCAGACGGGTCGGTTAGTGTTTTCGCGCAGTGAGTCACGGCCGGTCTGGACGGTCCAGGCGGGGGTGGGGCCAGCGGCTCGGGGGAGATTTCATGGCATTCCGCAAGTTCCTCAGTTCGCTCGGGGTCGGTGCGCCCGATGTCGAGACCACGCTCAATACCAGTGCCGTGCGGCCGGGCGACCAGTTGCACTGCAATGTGGAGTTGCGGGGCGGGTCCGTGGACATCGAGCTCCAGCAGATCCGGATCCAGCTCGTCGCCCGGTTCGAGGACCGGGAGGAGACCGAGTCGCTGTGGGGCAACCCCGGTGTTCTCAAGTCGCTGGTGCTCGGTGAGCACGTCGCGCTGCGTGCCGGGGACTCGGTCAACGGGCAGGTCACCATCGACGTGCCGTGGGAGACACCGCTGACCCATGTGCTCGGCGGGCGTCCGCTCAAGGGGGCGCGGGTGGCCGTGCGTACGGAGCTGTCCATCGAGAACTCCGTCGACCCCGGTGACTTCGACGAGATCCAGGTGCATGCCCTGCCGGCGCAGGACGCGCTGCTGCAGGCGTACGCGAACCTCGGGTTCCGGTTCGACGAGGCCGAGGTGAAGAAGGGGACGCCCAAGGGTGGTCAGAACTCGCAGGTCGACTTCTGGCAGGAGATCGAGATGTGGTTCCCGCCGGAGTACCGGCGGCCCGGCGGGCAGGTGGAGTCGGTCTTCTTCGCGCGCCACGATTCGCTCGACCTGGTGACCGGGTCGCTCGGGCCGTTCACCTTTCCCTACGACAACATCGACGTGGCCGGGTGGACCGCCTGGCTCGACCAGCATCTGCGGTCGTCCTTCCAGCGGTAACGAGCAGGCTGCCAGGCGCAGTTGGAGACGAGAGTGGGGCCCCGTCCGTTGCAACGGACGGGGCCCCACTCTCGTACTGTCTTGCTCGCGTCTACTGCGGCGGCTGCTGCTGCGTCCAGCCCGAGGGGAGCCCGCCGCCCTGCTGCGGAGGCTGCTGCGGCTGGGGGGCCTGGGGCTGCTGCTGCGGGTAGCCGTAGCCCTGCTGCTGCGGGGCCGGAGGCTGCGGCGCGTAGCCCTGCTGCTGCGGGTAGCCCGCCGGGGGCATGCCGGGCTGGGCGCCGTACATGCCGCCCGCCTGCATCTGCTGCTGGCTGCGCTGGGCGAAGTCCTCGGCGATCAGCGCCGCGATCTCGAAGTACGCCTCCCGGGTCTTCGGGCGCATCATGTCGAGGTCGACCTCGGCGCCGGCCGCCAGGTGCTCGTCGAACGGGACGACGACCACGCCGCGGCAACGCGTCTCGAAGTGGCTGACGATGTCGTCCACCTTGATCATCTTGCCGGTCTCGCGGACCCCGGAGATGACGGTGAGGGAACGCTGGACGAGGTCCGCGTAGCCGTGCGCCGACAGCCAGTCGAGGGTGGTGCTGGCGCTGGACGCGCCGTCGACCGACGGGGTCGAGATGATGACCAACTGGTCGGCGAGGTCCAGGACTCCACGCATCGCGGAGTACAGGAGACCCGTACCGGAGTCGGTCAGGATGATCGGGTACTGCTTGCCGAGCACGTCGAGCGCGGCGCGGTAGTCCGCGTCGTTGAAGGACGTCGAGACGGCCGGGTCCACGTCGTTGGCGATGATCTCCAGGCCGGAGGGCGCCTGCGAGGTGAAGCGGCGGATGTCCATGTACGAGTGCAGGTGCGGGATGTTCTGCACCAGGTCGCGGATGGTCGCGCCGGTCTCGCGGCGCACGCGGCGGCCGAGCGTGCCGGCGTCCGGGTTGGCGTCGATCGCGAGGATCTTGTCCTGCCGCTCGGAGGCCAGCGAGGCGCCGATCGACATCGTCGTGGTCGTCTTGCCGACGCCGCCCTTGAGGCTGATCACGGCGATGCGGTAGCAGGACATGACCGGCGTCCGGATCAGTTCCAGCTTGCGCTGCCGCTCCGCCTCGGCCGCCTTGGCGCCCAGCTTGAACTTACTGGGGCCCTTGTTGTTGTTCTTGCGCTTCGGCTGCTGGCGCAGGAGGCGGTCGGAGCTCAGCTCGACCTGCGCGTTGTACCCGAGCGGCGCACCCGGCGCCGAACGCTGCTGGCCCGCGCCCGGATCCCAGCCCGCGCGCGGATCTGTGGAGGGCTGGGGGTACGGGGTCGGGGCGGGCGCCGGAGCGGCGGCCTGCGGCGCGGCCTGCTGGTACGGCTGCTGCGGAGGCTGCGGCTGCTGCGGCTGTCCGTACGGGGCGAACGGGGCCTGGCCCGGCTGCGGTTGGGGGTGCTGCGGGGGCTGCTGCTGGCCAGGCTGCTGCGGCTGACCGGGCTGCTGCGGGTAGCCGTAACCGGCGGGCGGCGGCTGCGGCACGGGCTGCTGTCCGTACGGGCCCGGCGCCTGCTGGGGCATCGGCTGGCCGGGGGCGGGCTGGGGCTGCGGGTAGGCCGGAGGCTGCTGACCCTGGGTCGGCTGGCCGGGAACCTGCTGCTGGG